>NZ_JAFREK010000029.1:0-41174 GCF_017377535.1 Faecalibacterium sp. Marseille-Q4137 | reverse complement strand
TGGCGGATTTTTTCATTTTAGGGCTTGACTTTTAATAGTTAGTCTTCGTCAGAGATTTATAGGCTTCTGCCACTTTGCCTTTCGGGTCATGGACAAAGATGCTCTTACCCGCCGCGCTGATTTCCGCTGCACGGACGGAGTGGGGAATCGTCTGACCGAACACTTTGATGTGCTTTCCGTATGCCTGCCGGATCAGCGTGTCGATTTGTCGGCCATAGTTGGTGCGGTTATCTGTCATCGTCAGCAGGATACCTTCGATTTTCAGCTTTGGGTTGATCTGCCGATGCACCTTGTTGATGGTCTGCAAAAGCTGTTCCAGACCTTTCGCGGAAAGGTACTGTGCCTGTACGGGTATCAGAGCAGTGTCTGCCGCCGCCAGCGCGTTAATGGTCAGCATCCCAAGGGAGGGAGTGCAGTCCAACAAAATATAGTCATAGTCCTGCTTTGCACTGTCCAAGACTTGCTTCAGCATTTTTTCCCGGCTCATGGTATTGACAAGGGCAACTTCCAGCCCTGCCAGCTCAATGCTGGCCGGGATGAGGTCTACACCCTCTGCATGGTGCAGCACACCTTCACCGGGCGGAATGCACTGGTCGTTCATGGCTTTCTGCATCAGGGTAGAAAGAGTAACGGGCAGTTCGTCCGGCTTCTGCCAGCCCATACTAATGGTGAGTGAACCCTGCGGGTCAGCGTCTACAAGTAGGACCTTCTTACCCTCGGCGGCAAGGCCAACACCCAGATTTTCACAGGTTGTTGTTTTGCCAGTGCCTCCCTTTTGGTTGACAATGGCAATCGTGGTTGCTTTTTTGGAAATTTTTATCACCCCCGTTTCGCTAAATCGTGGTTGGTCTGATTCTGATAGTAAAGCTGCATGGTGGTCGGTGCGTTGTACAGAGAAGCGAGCAGGTATTGCTTCATGTTCCTGATTGGGCTGCTGTTCTCTGCAAGGCACTTCAACACAAATTTGATGTGGTCGGCGTTCAGCTTCATAAATCGGCTACGTACCACCTCGGCGGGCTTATCGTCCCCGGCGATGTGCAGCAGCTTGCGGTTGGTAGCACAGGTGTCCACCAGCAAATCTACGATCTGATAGATGGTGTCCTCATCATCCGGGCAGAGCCGGAGCAGAAGGTCTACCTCCAAAGACTGCGAAAAATATTCTTCCAGTTGGGTGCGTTTGCCCATCCCATCCGATTCTTCGGAATAGAAAGGATCAGTCTCACTCATTTCAGTATCATTCTCTTTAGTCTTATTACATCGTGATTTTGCAGGGTCTTGACACGCGATTTTGAAGCCACAAGAATCGTCATTATCACGATTCTTGACACTCTCTTTTGAAGATTCTGCCGAAAAGTTCTTCACATACACCAAACTTGGCTTTCCTTGCCCTCGGCGTTTTCGTTCAATCAGACCAAACTTTTCAAGTTCCCGGAGCAGCTTGGTCGCTTTGTTGTCTGCGCAACACAATGCCCTCTTGACATCCTCGATTGTGAAGAGGATGAACACCCGGTTCTGCTTGTCCAGCCAGCCGTTTTTCACCGACAGGCTCATGCGGTCCAGCAGGATACCATACAGGGTTTTGGCATCCGTGGACAGGCTCTGGAACCGCTGCTCCTGAAAAAGAGCCTTTGGAATGCGGTAGAAGGAGAAAAGCTCTCCAGTCTGTCCGTAGAAGTAGTCAAGGGTCATGCGGTTGGTTCACAGATAAAAAACAGCGATAATATATCGGCATCGTTGAGAAAACCTCCTTGTCAATACTTTTGGGGAAAATAAAAAGCGCAACTTTGATGTGTGAAATCAAAATTGCGCTAAGTAAGCTGTCAGAAAAAACTTTTCTCGTAAATGACCTTCTCTCTGAGCAAAACCCATTGACACACTTGAAAATTGGGTGGTAAAATTGCCTTGTAGGCGGAGCATGATTCCTGGAAGCAGGATGCAACTGTGAACCTTTTTGGTGGATAGAACGTATCAACGCGATATTAAGCCTGTCCCCGCACTTTCGTGTGGGGGTGTGTTTTGATACCGTTCGGGAGAGCGCTTGCATGGCATGCAAGAGGTCAGCGGTTCGATCCCGCTATTCTCCACCAAAAAAGCACTGTACTTCGTAGGAAGTATGGTGCTTTTCTTTTTCTCAGCCGCAAAAAATGGGGGCTGCACTGCCTTGTCTGCATCGTTTTCAGATGTTTTGCAGGCGGTTCAGTGCAGCCCCCGAGTCATTGGTGCTTCGGCAGGTCAGAGGATGCCGGTTCAGCTGACGATCTCCAGCATCTGATCGAACACCTCTTCCATCTGCCGCACCAGCGTGAACTGGGTGCGGGCGCGGTCAAGATTGTGGTCGGGTCGGGCGGTGTGGAAATAGTGGTCGCCCTCCAGATAGTCGGTCAGAAAGCGGATGCCGCACTCCAGCGTCATCAGCTTGGCACCCCAGGCAAGGCTCTTTTTCTCCGCAGGGCTCATGGAAGCCCCGGCGGTGGAGAGATAACCCTTGGCGAACACCTCGTACAGGTGCAGGTCAAAGTGGACCTTGCTCTGGTCGGGCTCGTCCTCGGCGCAGTCGTTGGCACCGGTGCGGATGGAGTCGCCGAAATCGTAGGCCGACAGGCCCGGCATCACGGTGTCAAGGTCAATGACACAGATGCCTTTTCCGGTGGCGGCATCGATCAGGACGTTGTTGATCTTGGTGTCGTTGTGGGTAACACGCAGCGGGATCTCACCGGCTGCCAGCAGATCCAGCAGGGTGTGGCAGTCCTTCTCCCGCGCGTGGATGAAGGCGACCTCCGGTGCAATGTCCTTGGCCCGGCCCAGCGCATCGGCGGCAAGGGCTTTTTCAAAGTTTGCATAGCGGTTGGGCGTGTCGTGGAAGCGTGCAATGGTTTCGTGGAGGGTAGAGGCCGGATAATCTGCCAGCTGGTTCTGGAATTTGCCCAGGGTCTCGGCAACAGTGCGGAAGTCGGCCTCGCTGCCCACCTGCTGCAGGCAGATGGTGTCCTCTACAAAGTCGTAGGCGCGCCACGCGCCGCCCTCGGCATCCAGATGGCAGGCCGCACCGGACAGGGTGGGGATCACGTTCAGGGTCTCCCGTGCCGGGTCGCCGCCTGCGGCAAGGATCTTCTCCCGCAGATGCCGGGTCACGCCGCAGATATTCTCCATCAGGCCAACCGGGTCGGTAAAGGTGTCGGTATTGATGCGCTGTAAGATAAAGCGCCTGGAATGGTCCTCCCGCCAGACCACGAAGGTATCGTTGATGTGACCTTCGCCGTAGTGACTGGCATCACAGACCACCGGCCCGCCAAAATCAAAGGCATTTGCGGCGGCGCGGAGAGTGGATTCGGTAACAGGTTTCATTTTGGGTTCCTCATTTCTTATCCTTCATGCCGTTTGGCAGGTGCAGGGCGTTGTCCCTGCCGCACCTGACGGCGGTATTCGTTGGGGGTCAGGCCTTCCGCCTTGCGGAAGCACTGCGAAAAGTAACTGGGGGAGGAAAATCCCATCAGCTCGCTGATCTGCGCCAGGCTGTAACCGGTGTTGCCCAGCATATATTTGCTCTCCTCAATGCGGCGGCGGTTCAGGTAGGTGATGGGAGAAATGCCGTACGCCTTCTGGAAGGTGTGGGCCAGGTAGTATTTGTTGATGTGAGCGACCTCGGCAAGGGTATCAAGGGAGATATCCTCCCGGTAGTTGTTGTCCAGATACCGCTTGATCTCCACGCATTCCCGGTTGTCGGAGCGGGGGGATTCCTCCACCTGCAAAGAGAGGGTGGTGCACCGCACCAGCCAGATGAGCAGGACTTCCAGCAGGTCCTGGCAGACGGTCTCGCAGCCGTCCAGACTGCGGTCTGCCTCAGCCAGCAGCATGTGCAGCAGCGTTACCATCCGCTCCCGGTTCTCCCGGCAGTTGAAGATGGCGTAGGTGGAATCGGCTTTGCCAAACAGGATCTCGATACCCGAAACGCCCAGTACGATGTATTCCAAAGGTGAGGCGTTCAGGCTCAGCTCGGTGTGCTCCACCTGCGGGTTGACGATGACCATATCGTCCGGTTTGACCGGGAACAGCTGCCCGCTGAGCAGAAACTGCCCCTCGCCGCTGAGGCAGTAGAACAGCTCCGTGCAGGAATGGGTGTGGACCGTGCTGTTCCAGTCGCCGCCGAATCTGCTCTTGCTGATGTACAGCAGCCGGAAGGATTCCCGTGGAGCGGGAGCGTGGCGGATATCAAAGCGCTCGGTACTCATAAAAGGCTCCTTTTGAAGCAGACGCAAAAAATATAAAAATAAAAGCAAGATACTAAAAATTAAATGCGAAAAACGCCGCACTGCTTCGTGCATTTTTTCTCATTATAGGGGCAAATAAGAAAAAAAGCAAGCCCTGTTTTTTAGCATGGTAAATATTTTCCTCTGCACAGAAAGACGAAAATATGTCAAATTGGTTACAAACAGGGAAAATGTACCAAAACAATGCCGCAAAATTTAGTGCTTTTGCTAAAGAAAATGATAAAAGAGCAATATTTCTAAAAAATGAAACAACAAAGACCTTGTTGGAAACTGTAAAAACCTCTATATTGGGATCAGAAAAAAACACAGCCCCTCGGGCAAAACCTGTTTGCTCCGGCTGTGCATGAATGGAACTTTATGATGGAGGACACATTATGAAACGTATTTCTCGTCGCAATTTCCTGAAAGTGGCCGGTGTGGGTGCCGCTGCACTGGGTCTGGCTGCCTGCGGCGGTTCTTCCAGCTCCACAGCTTCCAGCACGGCTTCTTCCGCTGCTGCATCTGCCGCTCCCGCTGAGGACGTGACCATCAAGGTCGCCGCCATCGAGACCGGCTATGGCGCTGATATGTGGAAGAAGGTCACCGAGGCCTTTACCGCCCAGACCGGCATCAAGGTGGAGCTGACCACCGATAAGAAGCTGGAGGATGTCATCGGACCTTCCATGCAGGGCGGCGATTATCCCGACGTGGTCCACCTGGCTACCGGCCGTGAGGCTGCCCTGACCGAGCAGTTCATCAAGGGCAACCTGATCGCGGACATCACCGACGTGCTGAGCATGACCGTGCCCGGCGAGAGCAAGAAGGTGAGCGAGAAGATCGCAGGCGGCTTTACTGACACCTCCCTGACCAACCCCTACGGCGACGGCAAGACCTATCTGGCTCCCATGTTCTACAGCCCCTGCGGCCTGTTCTACAACGCCGGTTTCCTGAAGGAAAAGGGCTGGGACGTGCCCACCACCTGGGACGAGATGTGGGAACTGGGCGACAAGGCTGCCGCTGAGGGTACCTACCTGTTCACCTACCCCACCACCGGCTACTTTGATGCGTTCTTCTACGCACTGATGTATGCCGCCGGCGGCCCGGAGTTCTTCAACAAGGCCACCCACTATGAGGAAGGCATCTGGGATACCCCGGAGGCAAAGACCTGCTTTGATATCGTCAACAAGCTGGCTTCCTACACCAACCCCATTACCCCTGCACAGGCCAACGATCAGGACTTTACCCAGAACCAGCAGCTGGTGCTGGACAACAAGGCTCTGTTCATGCCCAACGGCACCTGGATCGTGGGTGAGATGGCCGAGGCTCCCCGTGCCGATGGCTTTGAGTGGGGCATGACCGCCCTGCCCGCTGTCAAGGCCGGCGGCGACCAGTACAGCTACACCTGGTTCGAGCAGGCATGGATCCCGGCCGGTGCCGAGCATCTGGATGCCGCCAAGCAGTTCGTGGCTTACCTGTACAGCGACGAGGCCTGCAAGCTGTTCGCCGAGAGCGGTGCCATCCAGCCTGTGCTGGGCATCGCCGATGATCTGGAAGGCGACAACAAGATGTTCTACTCCATCTACGACAACGGCGCAAAGGCCGCTATGGGCAACTTTGCCTCCTTCAGCGCCATCCCCGGCGTGGAGGTCCGCACCGTGTTCTTTGACCCCGTCAACTCTCTGGTGTCCGGCAGCATGACCGAGCAGCAGTGGATCGACGGAATCAAGTCCGCCAGCGACCAGATGCGTGCCAATATCATTGAGTAATTGAACCCTGCCCAGCGGGGGCGGTTTTGACCGCCTCCGCTTTTTGTGGTTTTCGGGTTCCGATAGAAAGGAGCGGTTTGTCTATGAGATCTGACAAAAGCCGCAGACGGTTCGTCTTTCTCTGCGTGGCACCGGCCACGATCCTGTTCTTTCTCTTTATGATCCTGCCCACCCTCAACGTGTTCCGCATGAGCCTGTACGAGCGCGGTGCCTACTCGCCCAACGAGACCTTTGTGGGCCTGAAGAATTTCCAGCACCTGCTCAAGGACACCCAGTTCATCCGCTCCATGCAGAATATGATCCTGCTGGTGGTGGTGGTGACCATCGTCACCTTTGCCTTTGCGCTGGTGTTTGCGGCCATCCTGACCCGGGAAAAGATCAAGGGACAGAATTTCTTCCGGGTCATCTTCTACATCCCCAACATCCTGTCGGTGGTCGTCATCTCCGGTATCTTCTCGGCCATCTATAAGCCGGAAAACGGTATGCTGAACAGCATCATCGGCCTGTTCCGGGATATGACAGACCCCATCCTCTGGAAGGGCGAAAAGCTGGTCATCCCCTCCATCATCCTCGCCATGGTCTGGCAGGCCGTGGGTTATTACATGGTCATGTATATGGCTTCCATGTCCTCGGTGCCCGCCAGCCTGTACGAGAGCGCCAATCTGGACGGTGCGGGCCGCCTGACCCAGTTCTTCCAGATCACCATCCCCCTCATCTGGACCAACATCCGCACCACCCTGACCTTCTTCATCATCTCCACCATCAACATGGCCTTCCTCTTTGTCAAGGCCATGACCAGCGGCGGGCCCAACGGTGCTTCGGATGTGGCGCTGAGCTATATGTACAGCCAGAAGGACGCGGGCCTGTATGGCTACAGCATGGCCATTGGCGTGGTCATTTTCCTGTTCTCGTTTGCACTGTCCGCCTGTGTCAACAAGGCCACCGACCGCGATCCGCTGGAATTCTAAGGAGGGAAGAAGATGCAGAATACCACCGAAAGATCTTCCCGCTCGGCGGAAGGTCTCTACAAGTTCTTTATCTATTTTGTGCTGGTTCTGCTGGCGGTGATCATCATCGTGCCGGTGGCATGGGTATTCATGGCCTCCATCAAGCAGAACGCGGAGTTTTACGGCAACCCGTGGGCGCTGCCTGCCGGGTTCTACTGGCAGAACTTTGTCAATGCGTGGAACGGAGCCAAGATGGGCGAGTATATGCTCAACTCTGTCATCGTGACCGCATTGGCGCTGGTGCTGCTGCTGGTCATTGCGCTGCCTGCCGCCTACTGCCTGTCCCGCTTCCGGTTCAAGGGCCGCAAACTGCTGAACACCCTGTTCATGGCGGGCCTGTTCATCAATGTCAACTACATCGTGGTGCCCATTTTCCTGATGCTGCGGGACGGCGATGTCTGGCTGAAGAGCCACTTTGGCAGCAGCTTCCTGCTGAACAATCTGGTGGTGCTGGCGGTGGTGTATGCAGCCACGGCCCTGCCTTTTACCATCTATCTGCTTTCGGGCTATTTTGCCACCCTGCCCCATGATTTTGAGGAGGCTGCCTACATCGACGGTGCAAGCTACTTCTCCACCATGACCCGTATCATCTTCCCCATGGCAAAGCCCTCCATCATCACCATCATCCTGTTCAACTTCCTGTCCTTCTGGAACGAGTACATCATTTCCATGACGCTGATGAGCTCCACCAGCGCGCCCCGCACCCTGCCGGTGGGCCTTTTGAATCTGATGCAGGCCCAGCAGAGCGCGGCCCAGTACGGCACCATGTATGCCGGTCTGGTGCTGGTGATGCTGCCCACCCTGATCCTGTACATCTGCGTGCAGAAGCAGCTGACACAGGGCATGACCGTGGGCGGTCTGAAAGGGTAAGGTGACAAACGATGAAAGCATTCTGGAAAAATCATCCCGCCCTGCGCATGGTGCTGATGCTGGTGCTGTTTGTGCTGTCCATCGCGCTGGTGACAGCAGGCTGGAAAATGACCGGGCAGCTGGCTGGTCTTGGCATCATGCTTTTGGGGGTGGCGCTGCTGCTGGCTGTGCTGGCGCTCTATAACGCCCCCTATCAGGATTGAGGAGAAGAGAGGTAAAGGAGAATTCCCATGGAAGAAAATAGAATGACCGGGCGCGTAACGATCCCGACCGATCTGGACGTGGTGCCCGAGACGCTGCAGATCCTGAAAAAGTGGGGCGCGGATGCCATCCGCGACTGCGACGGCACCGACTTTCCGCAGGAGCTGAAGGATGCCGACGCAAAAATCTACTCCACCTACTATACCACCCGCAAGGACAACGCGTGGGCCAAAGCGAACCCGGACGAGGTGCAGCAGTGCTACATCATGACCGGCTTCTACACCGCCCCCGGCGACACCGTGACCATCCCGCTGATGAAGGGCATCAGCCCGGAGCTGATGCAGGTGAACACCAACGACGATATCACCCGCTGGTGGGAGGTCATGGACCGAACCACCGGTCAGCCGGTGCCCCCGGAGCTGTGGAGCTATGCTGACGGCAGCGTGACGGTGCAGGCCGTGCCGTTCCATGAGTATACGGTCAGCTTCCTGGCCTACCTGATCTGGGACCCGGTGCACATGTACAATGCCACCACCAACGGCTGGACCAACTTCGAGCACCAGATCACCTTTGACGTGCGCCAGCCCAAGACCCACAAGTATTCCATGGAGCGCCTGCGCAAGTTCATTGCGGAGCACCCCTATGTCAACGTGATCCGCTACACCACCTTCTTCCACCAGTTCACCCTCATCTTCGATGAGCTGAAGCGGGAGAAGTTTGTGGACTGGTACGGCTATTCCGCCTCGGTCAGCCCCTATATCCTGAATCAGTTCGAGCAGGAGGTGGGCTATAAGTTCCGCCCGGAGTACATCATCGATCAGGGCTACTACAACAACCAGTACCGGGTGCCCAGCAAGGAATTCCGCGATTTTCAGGCATTCCAGCGCCGGGAGGTGGCAAAGCTTGCCAAGGAGATGGTGGACATCACCCACGAGTGCGGGTGCGAGGCCATGATGTTCCTGGGCGACCACTGGATCGGCACCGAGCCGTTCATGCCGGAGTTCAAGACCATCGGTCTGGATGCTGTGGTGGGCAGCGTGGGCAACGGTTCCACCCTGCGCCTGATCTCGGACATTGAGGGCGTGAAGTACACCGAGGGGCGCTTTTTGCCCTACTTCTTCCCGGACACCTTCCACGAGGGCGGCGACCCGGTGCGGGAGGCCAAGGAGAACTGGGTCACAGCCCGCCGCGCCATCCTGCGCAAGCCCATTGACCGCATTGGCTACGGCGGCTACCTGAAGCTGGCGCTGCAGTTCCCGGAGTTCGTGGACTATGTGGAGAGCGTCTGCAGCGAGTTCCGTGAGCTGTATGAGAACATCAAGGGCACCACGCCCTACTGCGTCAAGCGGGTGGCCGTGCTGAACTGCTGGGGCAAGATGCGGGCCTGGGGCTGCCACATGGTGCACCACGCCCTCTACTACAAGCAGAACTACAGCTACTCCGGTGTCATCGAAATGCTGTCCGGCGCGCCCTTTGACGTGAAGTTCATCAGCTTTGAGGACATCAAGAAGGACCCCGCCCTGCTGGACAGCCTCGATGTCATCATCAATGTGGGCGATGCCGACACCGCCCACACCGGCGGCATCTGGTGGGAGGACCCGGAGATCTCCTCCGCCATCCGGAAATTCGTCTGGAACGGCGGCGGCCTCATCGGCGTGGGTGAGCCCTCCGGTCATGCCTATCAGGGCCACATCCTCCAGCTTGCCAGCGTGCTGGGCGTGGAGGAAGAAAACGGCTTCACCCTCAACTACGACAAGTACAACTGGGAAGAGCACCCGGACCACTTCATCCTGCAGGATGCCGACCAGCCCATCGACTTTGGCGAGGGCAAGAAGAACATCTACGCCCTCGAGGGGACGGAGGTGCTGGTGCAGCGGAACCGGGAAGTGCAGATGGCGGCACACGACTTTGGTAAGGGCCGTGCAGTCTACATCAGCGGTGTGCCTTACAGCTTTG
Source organism: Faecalibacterium sp. Marseille-Q4137 (assembly GCF_017377535.1). Taxonomy (NCBI): domain Bacteria; kingdom Bacillati; phylum Bacillota; class Clostridia; order Eubacteriales; family Oscillospiraceae; genus Faecalibacterium; species Faecalibacterium sp. Marseille-Q4137. Next base: position 31,127 of record NZ_JAFREK010000029.1, on the reverse strand, counting down.
CCAACAGCCGCACCCTGTACCGTGCCATCCTGTGGAGCGCCCACAGCGAGGAGGAGCTGCACACCTGGTTCAGCTCCAACTACAACGTGGAAGTGCACGCCTACGTGAAAAATGGCAAGTACTGCGTGGTGAACAACACCTACGAGCCGCAGGACACCACGGTCTACACCACCGATGGAAACCATTTCGACCTGCATCTGGAAGCCAACGAGATCAAGTGGTATGAGATCTGAGTTCTCCGTTTTATAAGCAAACACCCCTCTGCATTCCGAAAGGAGCGCAGAGGGGTGTTTGTGTATCCGGGCGGCTCAGCGGGGCGAGCCCAGACGGTATTTGAAATCGTGGTAGCCGAAGCGGGCCAGCGGCTGGGTGGTGCCGTTTTCATGCAGTACCCAGATATCCGGCAGGGGCATCCCGTTGAAGGTGTTGTTCTTGCAGGTGGAATAGATGGCCATGTCGCCGAAGATGAGCCGGTCACCCTCGGTGAGGGGGGCGGCAAAGCTGTAATCACCCACCACGTCCCCGGCAAGGCAGGTGGGGCCGCCCAGCCGGAAGGTGCAGGGCTTTTCCCCCGGCTCGCCCGCGTCCAGCAGGGGCGGGCGGTAGGGCATCTCGATGACATCCGGCGTGTGGCAGGCTGCGGACATGTCCAGAATGGCAAGGTGTGTCTCGCCGTTCTGCAGGGTGTCCAGCACCGTGGTGACGAGGTAGCCCGCGTTCAGCGCCCAGGCCTCGCCCGGTTCCAGATACACCTGCACGCCGTACTTTTCCAGCGTCCCGGTGATGCACTTTTCCAGCGTGGCAAGGTCGTAATCCGGGCGGGTGATGTGGTGCCCGCCGCCAAAGTTGAGCCACTTCATCCGGGGCAGCAGGTCACCGAATTTCGCTTCCAGCGCGGGCAGGGTGGCCGCCAGCGCGTCGGAATCCTGCTCGCACAGGGTGTGGAAGTGCAGGCCGTCCAGCAGGTCGGGCAGGTCAGGGTGCTGCGCCGCAGCGGCATCCCACTGGGCACGGGTGGTGCCCAGACGGCTGCCCGGGGCGCAGGGGTCATAGATCTCGTGGCCCTCCTGGGTGGAATGCTCGGGGTTCACCCGCAGGCCCACGCTCTTGCCCGCCGCCTTTGCGGCCGGGCCGAACTTTGCCAGCTGGTGGGGCGAGTTGAACACGATGTGGTCAGCGTATTGCAGCAGCTCCTCGAACTGGTCGGCCCGGTAGGCGGCGCAGAACACATGGTTCTCCTTCTCCGGCAGCTCCTCCCGGCCCAGGCGGCTCTCGTACAGGCCGCTGGCCTCGGTGCCTGCCAGATAGGGAGCCAGCACCGGGTAGAGGTCGTAGTTGGAAAAGGCCTTCTGGGCCAGCAGGATCTTGCAGCCCGTCCGCTGCTGCACGCCCAGCAGGATCTCGCCGTTGCGGCGCAGCCGGGCTTCATCCAGCAGGTAGCAGGGAGTGGGCAGGGCAGCCAGTGCAGCCTCAGAGAGGTTCGCCAGCCCCGCAAAGGGCGGGCGGGTGTCGGCCAGCCGCATCAGTCCACCAGAGCCGGGGCGTGGCTCTCGGAGCGGGGCAGGCCGTACTTGTCCAGAGCATCCAGATACGGGTCCGGATCAAACTCTTCCACAGTGTGTACGCCCTTGGTGGTCCACTTGCCGGTCAGCAGCATCAGCGCGCCGCACATGGCAGGCACACCGGTGGTGTAGCTGATGGCCTGAGAGCCGACCTCCTTGTAGCACTCCTGATGGTCGCAGACATTGTAGATGTAGTAGGTCTTTTCCTTGCCGTCCTTCTTGCCGGTGAAGATGCAGCCGATGTTGGTCTTGCCCTTGGTGCGGGGGCCAAGGCTGGCGGGGTCGGGCAGCAGGGCCTTGAGGAACTGGATGGGCACGATCTCCTGACCGTTGAAGTTGACCGGGGTGGTGGACAGCATGCCCACGTCCTCCAGACAGCGCATGTGGTCGAGGTAGCTCTGGCCGAAGGTCATAAAGAAGCGGATGCGCTTTGCCTCGGGGATGTTCTTGGCCAGAGACTCGATCTCCTCGTGGTGGAGCAGGTACATATCCTTCTGGCCCACCTGATCAAAGTTGTACTCCCGCTTGATGCTCATGGCCGGGATCTCCACCCAGTGGCCGTTCTCCCAGTAGCTGCCAGGGGCAGAGACCTCGCGCAGGTTGATCTCAGGGTTGAAGTTGGTGGCAAAGGCATAGCCGTGGTCGCCGCCGTTGCAGTCCAGAATGTCGATGGTGTCGATGGTGTCGAACTCGTGCTTCTTGGCGTAAGCGCAGTAAGCCTGGGTCACGCCCGGGTCAAAGCCGCTGCCCAGCAGGGCGGTCAGGCCGGCCTCCTCAAACTTCTTGGCGTAGGCCCACTGCCAGCTGTAATCAAAGTAGGCGGAGAAACCGGCCTCCTTGCAGCGCTTCTCGTAAATGGCGCGCCACTCCGGGTCGTCGGTGTTCTCAGGCTCGTAGTTGGCGGTGTCCATGTAGTTCACGCCGCAGGCCAGGCAGGCATCCATGATGGTCAGATCCTGATAGGGCAGGGCGATGTTCATCACCAGATCGGGCTGGTAGCTCTTGATGAGGGCAATGACCTCATCCACGTGGTCGGCATCCACCTGTGCGGTGGTGATCTTGGTGGTGGTCTTGGGGGCCAGCTCGGCGGCCAGCTTGTCGCACTTTGCCTTGGTGCGGCTGGCGATGCAGATCTCGGTGAACACTTCGGGGACCTGGCAGCACTTGTGGATGGCAACGGAGGCCACGCCGCCGCAGCCGATGATCAGAACTTTGCTCATATCGGTTACTCCTTTATCTGTAAAGTTGTCTTCTTACGGTCTGTCCTTATACCTGAAAGCCCGGCCAGCCCTTGTCCAGCGCGATCAGCAGCTCCCGCAGGACCTTGCAGGCTGTGGCCGTGGAAACGCCGGTGGTGTCCAGCGTGGGGGCCAGCTCGTTGAGGTCCGCACCCACGATGTTGGCCTTGGTCACGGTGCGGATGGCCTCCAGCAGCTGCAAAAAGCTCACGCCGCCGGCCTCCGGGGTGCCGGTGCCGGGGAAGCAGGAGGGGTCCAGGCAGTCGAGGTCGATGGTCAGGTAAACGGGTACCTTGCTGGCACAGAGCTGCTCAGTGAGCTGGGCAAGGCCCGTGAAATCGAACTTGTGCATCTCAGTGTGGGCAGCCGCGAACTCAAACTCGGTGCGGTCGCCGCTGCGGATGCAGAACTGGTGGATGCGTCCGTCGCCGATGAGGTCATGGCAGCGGCGCAGGACACAGGCGTGGCTGAGCTTTGCGCCCAGATAGTCGTCCCGCAGGTCGGCATGGGCATCAAAGTGGACGATGTGGAGGTCGGGGGACTTTTCCACCATGGCCCGCACGGCACCCAGCGTGACCAGATGCTCGCCGCCCAGCAGGAGCGGGAACTTGCCGTCGTGCAGGATCTCTGCCGCGCGGCTCTGGATGTCGGCCAATGCGCTCTCGCTGGAGCCGAAGCAGAGCTCCAGATCGCCGCTGTCGAAGATGTCAAAATCGGTCAGGTCGGCGTTCTGGTAGGGGCTGTAAGTCTCCAGGCCGTAGCTCTCGTGCCGGATGGCAGCTGGGCCGAACCGGGCCCCCGGGCGGTAGCTGGTGGTGGAATCGTAGGGGGCACCGTACAGCACGATGCTGGCGGCACGGTAGCTGCTGTCGCAGCCGATAAAGGTCTCAACGTTGGGGTAAAGCATCAGTGTTCCTCCACTTCCCGCAGCATCTCCTCCAGAAAAGCCGGCAGGTAGAATGCTCCGATATGCAGTTTGGTGGTGTAGTACCGGGTGCGCATGTTCAGGGCCTTCCAGGCGGTTGCATCCAGATCATCAATGGGGTGGTACTTCTTGCTGGCAAAGCCGAACAGCCAGTAGCCCGCCGCAAAGGTGGGAATGTGGGCCTGATACACCCGGCTGATGGGGAAGGTGGAAGCAATGCGCTTGTGGCTGCGCTGCATGGCGCTGGCATCCTCGGCGTAGAAGGGGCTGCCCTGCTGATTGACCATGATGCCGTCCTCTTTCAGGGCGTTGAAGCAGCTGCCGTAGAACTCACGGGTGAACAGGCCCTCGCTGGGGCCGAAGGGGTCGGAGGAGTCCACGATGATGAGGTCGTATTCCTCCTCGCACTGGCGGATGAACTTGAGGGCATTCTCAAAATAGATGTGCACCCGGCGGTCATCCATCCGGCAGGCGTTGCCGGGCAGGTAGGCGCGGCAGGCCTCCACCACCTGGGGGTCCATCTCCACCAGGTCGATGCGCTCCACCCGGTCGTAGCGGGTCAGTTCCCGCACCACGCCGCCGTCGCCTGCGCCGATGACAAGGATATCCTTTGCCTCCCGGTGCACGGCCATGGGCACATGGACGATCATCTCGTCGTAGATGAACTCGTCCCGCTCGGTCAGCATCACATTGCCGTCCAGCGTGAGCACCCGGCCAAACTCGGGCGTTTCAAAAATATCAATGCGCTGATAATCGCTCTGCTTGGAGTAGAGCTGCTTGTTCACCCGGATGCTGTGCTTCACATCGGGGGTGTGAAATTCCGAAAACCAAAACTCCATCTGTTTTCCCTCCTTATGCCAGAACGTTCAGGTGCAAAATATCAGGGTCCTCAGGGCCGGTCATGCTGCAGCCCTTGGCCTTTGCGTACTCGATATAGTTCAGGATCTCCTTGGTGATGCGCTCGCCGGGGGCCAGAATGGGGATGCCCGGCGGGTAGCACATGACGAACTCGCTGCAGACCATGCCCTCGGTCTCCCGCAGGGGCAGGCTCTTTTTGGGGGCATAGAAGGCCTCCTGCGGGCTGGCGGCCACCACGGGGTCGATGTATTCCTGGCTCAGCAGGCCGGTGCCGTCGGTGTGGTAGCGGCGCTTGATCTCGGCCAGAGCGCTGACCAGCCGCTCGATCTCCTGGGGGCGGTCGCCGATGGAGAGGTAGGCCAGGATGTTGCCGATGTCGCCGAACTCGATCTGGATGTCGTACTCGTCCCGCAGGATGTCGTAGACCTCGATGCCGGCAAGACCGATGTCCAGCGTGTGGACGCTGAGCTTGGTGGTGTCAAAGTCAAAGACAGAGTTGCCGTTGCACAGCTCCTTGCCAAAGGCGTAGTAGCCGCCCACGGCGTTGATCTCCTCCCGGGCATACTCAGCCATATCCGCCACCTGATGGAACACCTGCCGCCCCCGCAGGGCAAGGTTGCGGCGGGAGATGTCCAGACTGGACATGAGCAGATAGCTGCCGGAGGGGGTCTGGGTCAGGTTGATGATCTGCCGCACATAGCCCTGATGCACATTGGGCCCGATGAGCAGCAGACTGCTCTGGGTCAGGCTGCCGCCGCTCTTGTGCATGGAGACCGAGGCCATATCGGCCCCCGCAGCCATGGCGGAAACGGGCAGGCCGTTGCCAAAGTAGAAGTGGGTGCCGTGGGCCTCGTCGGCCAGGCAGAGCATCCCGGCCTCGTGGGCCATCTTCACGATGGCGCGCAGGTCGGAACAGATGCCGTAGTAGGTGGGGTTGTTCACCAGAACGGCCACGGCGTTGGGGTGCTCCTTGATGGCCTTGGCCACCTGCTCCCGCTTCATGCCCAGCGAGATGCCCAGCCGCTTGTCCACCTCGGGATTCACATAGACCGGGACCGCGCCGCAGAGCACCAGCGCGTTCAGCACACTGCGGTGCACGTTGCGGGGCAGGATGATCTCATCGCCCCGCTTGCAGGCCGTCAGCACCATGCTCTGCACAGAGCTGGTGGTGCCGCCCACCATTAAAAAGGCATGGGCTGCGCCAAAGGCATCGGCGGCCAGCTCCTCAGCCTCCCGGATGACCGATACCGGGTGGCAGAGATTGTCCAGCGGCTTCATGCTGTTCACGTCCACACCCACGCACTGCTGGCCCAGGAAGGCCGTCAGCTCCGGGTTGCCGCGGCCCCGCTTGTGGCCGGGCACATCAAAAGGTACCACACGCATCTGCCGGAACTGCTCCAGCGCCTCATAAATGGGCGCGCGGCGCTGATCCAGCCGGAACCGTGTACGGTTCTCACTCATCTTTTCTCCTCCGTCCCTGGTTCCGGCGCAGCAAAAAAGCGCAGGCCCACCACACTGGTGCAGACCTGCGCTTGAAAAAGCGTTCTGAACATGCAGACAAAGCCCCCGGTGACACTGGGGAAAACCTCCGCATGATTCAAAAAGACGGGATGACGAGAGTCTATATAGCAATTACACTTTTACTACTCTTATTGACCGTTTCACAAGTCTGCGCACGTTCTGCGCAATTTCATGGCTGTAAAGGAACCAACTTATAAAATTTGAGCTTTCAACTCAATCAATAATGGCAGCTTGCGCCGCCGGTCGGCAGTGGACCCGGCTGTCCGTATGGCCTTAGCCCCGATGGGCGGTCCCAGGTAATTTGCTTTGAAAAGACTCTGACACGCTTTGTCTCTCAAAATCGATGATATCTTATCATGCTATGAGGGTGGTGTCAATACTTTTTGGGAAAATAAAGCGGAAAATGGGCAAGCGGTTCGCATTATGACAAGGACACTGTAAAGACATGGTAAAAGTGTGGCAAAACACTTTGCACAGACACGGCAAAACGCTTTTGCTTGACAAATGAAAGAAATTCTACTATACTGATTCTTACCGGTGCGCCATCGCCAAGCGGTAAGGCAGGGGACTTTGACTCCCCCATCGTAGGTTCGACTCCTGCTGGCGCAACTGAAAAAGAACCCGCAGGGGGCCTGGGCGACAGGTTCCCTGCGGGTTTTATTTTTTGTGAAAAGAGGTTGTTTGTGTGAACGAAGAGAATTCTCTGCTGACCGGGGCAGTGCGGCCCGCGCTGCTGCGGTACGCGCTGCCCATTATCCTGAGCATGGTGGCAACACAGTTTTACGCCGTGGCCGATACCATGATCATCGGCCTGCGGCTGGATGCCGATGCGCTGGCAGCAGTGTCCAACGCTTCCACGGTGTTGATGATCTTTCTGTTCATCTCCGGCGGCATGGAGCTGGGCGGCGGCCTGCTGGTGGCGGCGGGCAAGCCCACTGCCACAAAGCATGAGATGACAGAGCTGCTGTATAACCTGCTGTTCGTGGATGAGGTCATCGCCCTGTTGACCACGGCAGTGGGCTTTGTGACCCTGCCGGCCCTGCTGCGGCTGATCAACACGCCTGCGGAGATCCTGGATACCGCTGTGCTCTACGGGCGCATCTATCTGCTGGGGCTGCCATTTCTGATGCCCTATGATCTGAGCAAGGAGTGTGTCATGGGCTGCGGCGATTCCAAAACGCCGCTCAAGGTCATTGTGGCGACCAGCGTGATGAACATTGTGCTTGACCTTGTTCTGGTGGGGCCCTTCGGGGTAGCCGGTGCAGCGGCTGCCACAGCGGCGGCGCAGGTGGCGGGCGCAGTTTACATGGTGGCGTTTCTGCGCCGCACCCAGATGGATGCGGCCTTCTCGCCCCGGATGCTCAAGGCGCGCTATGCCAGGGATATCTTCCGGCTGTCAGCCCCCAACAGTATTCAGCAGGCCAGCGGCACCATCATCACCACGGTCAAGCAGGGGCTGCTGGGCGGTCTGGGTGTGGAAGCCATTGCGGGTTTCTCCTGCGCAGGCAAGCTGTCCAGCCTGTTGATGATGCCGGTGTTCGGCTTTGTGCAGTCCACAGTGTTCTTTATTGCGCAAAACACAGCCGCCCTCCAGCCGGGCCGTGTAAAAGAGGGCCTGCGGGAAGGGCGGCGGATCTTGTTGGTGTATTCGCTTGGGGTGGTGGCGGTCTGCATCGGTCTGCGGGGGCCGCTGCTCCGGCTCTTTACCACCGACCCAGCAGCAGCCAGCTATGGATGCACCATGCTGGCCTTTGAATCGGTGACCTGTCTGTTTGTGGCACAGAAGCATCTGTTCGAGGCCCGTCTGCGCGGTGCCCAGAAGATGGGGCTGTATCTGGCCTCCAACCTGGGGCAGATTGCCCTGAACCTGCTGGCCTGTGTGATCCTTGTACCCCGCATTGGTTTTGCAGGCTTCTGGATGTCCAGCTGGATCAGCGCGCCCATCGGAATGCTGTTGGCAGCGGCGCTGGCGAACCTCTCAGGTGCTTCGCACCAGCTCCCCTAATAGGGGGGGGCTTGCCTCTCCTATTAGGAGAGGTGGCATCCCGCCGGGATGACGGAGAGGTTCAGCCGATCACCTCATACTGAAAATACTCGCACTTGACCTTGCTGCCCACCTCGATCTCGGGCGGCAGCAGGGCCAGCGCAACGGGATTCAGCTCGTCGCTTTCAATGTCGGTGCGGCGCAGGTTGACATAATCGCCGTCAAAGCTGACGACCTCGTAATACCAGGGGCCCATAGGATACCTTCTTTCAGTTGAGCTTTTCTTTGAGCTGTCGCTTCTTGGAGTGGCGGCTTTTTTAATGCTTCCGTCTTTTCTTTTCGTCCCAGGCAAAGTGCCCGGCGTAGAGCAGGAACACGGGCAGGGCGGCAAGGGTGACAGTCCGGCTCAGGCGGATGCCGTCCGGCTGATAGACAAAGTCGATGGTGACCGTTCCGGCGGGGCAGAGGACGGCCATCAGGCCCTCGTCCACCCGCAGGATCTCGGTCTCCTGCCCGTCCACATAGGCCGTGAAGCCGTCATCGTAGGGCACGGAGAAGAACATCAGATTGGCCCTGTCCAGCGTGGCCTCGGCGTGGAAGCCTGCGCTGGTCATCTCAAAGGCGGTGCAGGCAGAGGCCCGGCGGTCGGCGCAATCCTGGGTGTAGCGGGTGTAGGTCAGATCGTTGAGCTCTGCCGTGGGCAGGGGCGTGAGGTACTGCCCGTAGGCCACCGCATCCTCCTCAGTGAGCACCAGTGCCCGCATGAGCAGGTTGGAGCGGGTGGGGGTCACGGTGTCCTCGTACTGGGTCTCGGTGAGGTAGTAATCGTAGGTGAAGCCCATGGGAACGTAGTTCTGGTTCTCGTAGAGAACATAGCCGTCCAGGGTATCGTAATACGCCCAGCCCTCATCGGCCTCAGCGTGGAACTGCTTCTGATGCGCGAGTGTGGTCAGCAGGTATCTGACGCTGAGCAGGCCGCGCAGGGCGTAGTTGGAGAGCTCGGGCTGACTGCGCACATCCCGCTTGACCCCCAGTGCCGGGTAGAAGCTGAGGATGCTGGGAGCGGCGGTGCTGCCGAAATACTGCAGGCAGCTCTTGTCCAGCCACAGGCCCAGATTGTCGTGGGTCTTGTAGGTGTCAATGCGCCAGTCGCCCTCGGGCAGATCCTCCTTCAGGGCCAGCGCGTTGATGTACTGCTCCACAAGGTCACTGTCGGTGTTCCACTGGCCGAACTTGCCAATGCCGATGTGGACGATGCCGAACAGGCAGCTGAACGCCAGCACACCGGCCAGCAGGCGGCGGGCAAAGACCCTGCGCTGCTGCCAGCGCCTGCAGATGCAATGGTAGACGGCCAGCCCGCCCAGACCAAAGGCAAGTACGGCGCAGTACTGGCCCGGATTCTGCAGCACGCCCAGGCTCCACTCCTTGGTGGCGGCATCCTGCACGGGCACCAGTGCAAAGGCCAGCGTGGCGATCATCACAAAGGCAATGCTCCGGGCGGGGCGGGGGAGGTCGAGGCTGGGGTCCTCCCACGCGCTCACCGTCATGGCCGCAAGGATGAGCACCGGCATATAGAACCACCGGGCATAGTAGCTGGAATTGAGGGCATAGAACGCGCTGTTCAGGATGGGCACCAGCGCAAATACCATGCAGACGGCAATGATCCGCTTTTTGCTGTCGCCCTGCCGGGCACGCCAGTAGGCCACCACACCGGCCAGACTGCACAGGGGCAGATAGGCTGTCATGCTGGTCCATTTGATGATGCCCTCGGACCAGATGGAGGTCATATAGGGGGAATCCGGGGGCAGCACCCAGCTCAGCAGAATGGCCAGATACTGCTGGGGCTTGGAATAGGTCAGAAAGCCCCAGCCGGAGGAAAGGTCGATGGTGCGCGGGTTCTGCAGCACGCTGAGGACAGTGGGCCAGAGCACCACAAAGCCCAGTGCCACGCCCAGCAGGCTCTCAAAGGCCAGCTGACCGAAGAGGCGGGGCGTGAGCCGGAACTCCCCGGCGGAGAGCTTGCAGACGAAGTAGATAACAAGGAAGAGCACCTGCCCCACAAAGAAGAAGTAGTTGTTGAGCAGGTTCACCGCCACCCAGAAGGCGAACCATCCGTGGCGGTGCTCGTAAATGGTCTCATCCAGTGCCCAGAGCATCCAGGGGAAGAGGGCCAGCACATCGATGAAGTGGTTGAAGAAGATGTTGTACAGCCCCCAGCCCGAAAAGGCGTAGAGGACCGCACCCAGCACCGCAAAGTTCGGGTCTTTGACGTAGCGGCGCAGGTACAGATACGCGCCGCCGCCCGCCACCGCGAACTTGAGCACCAGCAGCGGCACCATGAGGTAGGGGAGCCAGTTCTGCGGGAAGAGCAGGGAAAACCAGAAGAAGGGGGAGCCGTACAGGTAGAACGAATAGGCGTTCATGGTTCCGCTGCCCAGGTCAGTTGCCCAGGAAAAGGTGTTCTTCACGCCTTCGTATCCGGCGGGGTAGCCTGCCCCCTTGAGAAAGCCGTTCATGTAGCGGTAAAAGCTGATCTGCTGGCTGTTGAAATCGCCTGCATAGTGGAAAAAGCCGCCGTCCAGCAGATAGAACGGCAGGAAGATGAGGGCGGCTGTCAGGGCGCAGAGCCCCACGGTGAGCCAGAACTTGTCCTGCTTCTGCCCCAGCATCCGGGGCGAAGAATGAAATGCAGTCATGCGTCAGTCCTCTTTTCAGTATCGGAAATTTCCCGCTTACGGGAACGGCACCTCGCGGGTGTCATCGGGGTCCTGCGCGGCCCTGCGCTGCTGCTCGAACACCGCGTCGATGAGGGTGTCGAGGTCAGAGAGGCGGCTCAGCTCACAGCAGTAGCGCCGCAGGCTGGCGGCCCCCTTCAGGCCCTTCATGTAGTGCATGGTCTGGGCCCGGGCCTGGGGCATGGCAACGAACTCGCCCTTCTGCTCCACCATCTCCTCTACCTGCCGGCGCAGGGCGTTCATCCGGGCCTGCAGGTTCGGCTCCTTGGGGGCGGGCAGGCCCTCCAGCGCGGCGTTCACCCGCTCAAAGAGCCAGGGGTCGCCCAGAGCGGCCCGGGCGATCATCACGCCGTCGCAGCCGGTCTCCTCCACCATCCGCACAGCATCCTCAGCGGTGCGGATATCGCCGTTTCCCAGCACGGGAACGTGGACGGCATCCTTCACCGCCGCAATGATGGACGGGTCGATGCCCGGGGTGTACATCTGCTCCCGGGTGCGGGCGTGGACGGCGATGAGCACCGCGCCCGCCTGTTCACAGGCTTTGGCGCATTCCACGGCCGTGACGTGTTCCGCGTCCCAGCCCTTGCGCATCTTTACGGTGACGGGGCGGGAGGTGTTTTTGACCACTTCCTCCACAATGCGGCCGCAGCGGTCGGGGTCAAGCATCAGCTTGCTGCCCGCCCCGCCCGAGACGATCTTGGGGGCCGGGCAGCCCATGTTGATGTCCAGAAAATCGAACGCGTACTGCTCCACGGCGGCAGCGGCCTGCCCCATGATTTCGGGCACTTCGCCAAAGATCTGCACGCCGTAGGGGGCACCGTTGGGCTCGGCCTTGAGCAGGCTGACGGTTTTGTGGTCGCCGTATACCAGCGCCCGGCTGGACACCATCTCACTGACGGTAAAACCGGCTCCGTGCTGGGCCATCAGCCGCCGGGCCGGGGCATCGGTAAAGCCCGCCATGGGGCCGAACACTGCCCGGTGGGGCAGGGAGATCTCCCTGATCTTCAAAGGGGTGTTGAAAGGTTCCATGATACTCCTTAGCGCTATCTGATTTAGTTGATAACATGATAAAATTTGGATTATAAGTATACCATATTTCCGGCGGCAGAACAAGAAGCGGAACATCTTTCTTGTCAGCGCGGGATTTTTCCGGTATACTGGGGACAAAAGGAGGAGCGGCTGGAACACGGCAGCCAGCTGCACAAAAGAGATGGAATACAGAGCATGGAAAAAGCAGAACGGCGCAGGGGAGAGCATCCGCACCTCCCTGCTGGGCTATGGCTGTATGCGGTTTCCCACCACACCGGAGGGAGCCATTGACGAGCCCCGGGCCGAAGCGCTGCTGAACGCCGCGCGGGATGCAGGCGTGAACTATTTTGACACCGCTTACCCCTACCACGGCGGCCAGAGCGAGCCCTTTGTGGGCAGGGTCATTGCAAAGTGGCCCCGGGAGAGCTTTTATCTGGCCACCAAGATGCCGCTGTGGCAGTGCGGGAGCCTGGAGGAGGCCCAGCACATCTTTGAAGAGCAGCTCCGGCGGCTGGGCGTGGAGTACATCGACTTCTACCTGCTGCACTCCCTGCACGCCGCCCGGTACGACCGGGCCAAGGAAATGGGCATCGTGGACTGGCTGTGGGAGCAGAAAAAGCTGGGCCGCATCCGCAGCTTCGGCTTCTCCTGCCACGACAACGCGGCGGGCCTTGAGCACATCCTGCGGGATCAGCCCTGGGATTTCTGCCAGCTGCAGTATAACTATCTGGACACCGATGACCGTGCCGAGGAGATCTCGGGTGACCGCGGCTATCAGCTGACCGAGGAGCTGAACATCCCCCTCATCATTATGGAGCCCATCAAGGGCGGCACACTGGCCAACCTGCCCCCGGAGGCCGAAGCACCCCTCAAGGCCCTGCGGCCCGAAGCCTCGGATGCCTCCTGGGCCCTGCGCTGGGTGGGCAGCCACCGGAACGTCCATGTCATCCTCTCGGGCATGAGTGCCGAGGATCAGCTCACGGATAACCTGGCCACCTTTGCCCGCTTTGAGCCGCTGACCGCTGCAGAGACCGCCGCGGTGGAGCAGACCGCCGCCTTCCTGCACAGCCGCATCAAGGTCGGCTGCACCGGCTGCCGGTACTGTATGCCCTGCCCCATGGGGGTGGACATCCCGGACAACTTCAGCATCTGGAACAAGCTGGGGATGTTCGGCCAGCCCGAGGCCATCAAGCACCAGTGGGAAGCCCACTTCCCCGATGCCGAAAAGGCCAGCCACTGCGTCCGCTGCGGCAAGTGCGAGGCGGCCTGCCCCCAGCATCTGCCCATCCGCAATGCGCTGGCCCAGCTGCAGCAGGAGCTGGATCAGCTGTAATCTGCATCAGAAAAGCCACCGGCAAAAACCGGTGGCTTTTTTCTCTTATTCGCTCCACTCCATCCCGATCTTATCCAGCATTGCGCGGCGCTCAGGGGTGAGCTTGGGGTCGTGGGTGGTATCCCACTCCCGCATCCGGCGGAGCCAGTCGCCCAGGCAGAAGCCGGTTTCGTCGGATTTGTAGTTGGCGGCGGCGTGGAGGTTGCCGTGGGCCTTGTAGTAGGCCTTGGCCTGCTGATAGGCAGTTCCCCACTTGGCATCCCGGGCATCCCACACCATGCCGATGCTGTTCAACTTTTTGATGTGGGCGGGCGTGACCTGATAGGAATCCGGGCGGTTCTTGCGGGCTGCACGCAGGTTGGAGACCCACACGCCCAGCCGGACACCGTCGCTGTCCACATAGCTGGCGGGGACCAGCAGGTGCTTGTATTTGCGGGCATAGCGGGCGGCACTGCGGAAGTTCCGCTCCCAGTTGGCCTCGCGCACGGTGCCGTGGTCAGCAGCGGGATCACTGGGGCGGCGCTCGCCCTTGAACAGGGTGCGCAGCAGCTTGCGGCGCTCACTGCTCAGGGCGCTGCTGCCGGAGTTCAGGGCCTGCCGCTGACGGCTGACCCAGCTGCCCAGCCAAACGCCGTCCTCAGTCTTGTAGACAGAGGGGATCTCCAGATCGCCGTGCTCTGTCTTGTAGGCCAGAGCCAGATCATAGCGCTCCTGCCAGGGGTCATACTTTTCCCACACCATGCCCAGCTTGTCCAGCAGGGCCTTGCGCTCAGGGGTGACCCGGGCGCTGGAGCGATCCGGGTTCAGGTAGGCATAGCGCTGGCGCGCTACCCACTTGCCCAGCAGTACTCCGTCCGGCGTGACATACTCCGAGGGGACGTTCAGGTTGCCGTGCTCATGGTAGTAGGCGGCGGCAACATCGTACAGGGACATCCACTTGCGGTCGTTGCGGTTGGTCCAGTCCATGCCCAGAGCGTCCAGCCGCTCCACCTGCTCCTGTGGCAGCTCGCCTGCCTTGTGAGCGGCGCGCTGGGCCCCCAGCCAGACCCCCAGACCGAAGCCGGAGGGCGTTTCGTACTTGATGGGCACTTCCAGATCACCGTGCTCCAGATAATACTGGGTGGCGGCAGCATAGTTCTGCTCCCACAGGTCGTTGGAGGTGCTCCACACCATGCCGATGGCTTCCAGCCGCTCGATGCGGTTCTGGGTCAGGTTGCCGCCCAGATAGCGCTGGCGGTTGTAGACGATCCACTCGCCCAGTGCAAAATCATTTTTATCGCGGTAGCGCACTGGAACCAGCAGGTCGCCGTGCTCGGTGCGGTATTTCTGCGCGGAGGCAAAGCCTTTTTCCCAGGCAGCTTCCAGCCGGTGGTTCCAGCGGATGCCCAGTTTTTCCAGCTTGGCGGCCTGCTCCGCTGTCAGGCGGCCCGGGCGCTGCCCGGCCTGTACCTGCCGCTGGAGCTCGAGCCACTTGCCCACGGGCACGCCGCTGTGGATGGTATAGCTCCGGGGCAGCTCCAGGGTACCCTCTTTGGCAGCGGCATCGGCGGCAGCCTGACACAGAACCTCCCAGCGGGCTTCCATCTCCCGGCGCAGCTTGCCGTACAGGCGGTAGGTCTGCTGCATGGGGCGCTCCTGCCGGAAGCCCGGCGTTTTGCTGCCGGCCCTGGTCATGGCCTCGGTGCAGTCACGCTGCAGGGTACGGCCGTTGCCCAGCCCCTCGAACTGTGCCACAAGGTCGAACACCGGCACGCTGCGGCTGCCGGCAGCCACCAGCGCGCGGCAGAGCATCTGCTTGAAGGTGGACATCAGGCTGGACTGGCGCACCAGAATGACCCCGGCCAGCCCCTCCAGCGGCTGCTGGACTCCCGGCGCGTTGACGCAGAGCAGAACCTTGGGGCCGGGGGCTGTATCGGAGAGAAAGGTCTCCACGGCAGCAGAATCCGCAAAGCAGGCGTGATCTGCAGCGTAAAAGCGGACAGCAGGGTCCACAGTGCGCAGCAGCTGTTCCAGCTCTGTGCCCAGCTTTTCCTGATAGGCGGCGGATTCAAACAGGACCAGATAATGGCCGCTGGTATCGCTGAGCAGGCGGGGCAGCAGAACGGTCAGGTTTTCCACCTGACGCAGAGACCAGCTCAGCTCTTCATATTGAACGCGCAGGGAGGTGTCGCCCTTGGGCATACACAGGTTTTTGATCCGGGCGCGCAGGGTGGCCAGCTCCTCCTCCTGAGGCCAGAGCAGGGCTGCATAGGCTGAGGGTACTGGCATGGTCCCGGCGGCCATGGCCTCGGCCACAGTCATGTGGGAGACGATGCAGTCGGCAAACAGCTCCTGCGCGGCGGCGCAGACGGGGGCACCGTTGGGCACACCCAGCCCCAGCACCTTTGCCTGGGGGCACATCCGCAGCAGCTTCTGCACCGACTGTGCCCAGCACACGGCGCTCAACTCATGGTAGCAGTCCAGCACGATGCAGCCGGGTTTCTGCTCCCCCAGCCGCACCCACTGCTCCGGGGTGGCGGCGGCCAGCTTTTCGCAATCACAGAAGCGGACATTGCCGGGCAGGGTGCCGCCGTTGTAGCGTGTCAGCTCTGCCTGCCGCAGGGCCAGACGCTGTGCACCGGCCACCAGCCAGAAAAAGGTGGTCTGGGGGTGAGCCTCCACCACCTTCCAGGCAATACAGCTTTTGCCGGTGCCGGTGGGGTGGAACACGGCGGCCCGGTTCAGGGTCTCCAGAGACTGTACAGCTTTCTGAAAAGCGGCTTCGTTGACGGGATTCAGGGTCATCGACATGGTGGTAGTGTCCTCTCCGAGTTGCATGTTTGACATCGTTGGATACAACGAAAATATTTCATAGAATTAGTTTATCGCAAAAAACATTTTTCTGTCAAGCCCTTTGAAGAGAATTTAGAGCAAAACTCGGGAAAAGAATAAAAATAGTGTGGAAACTGTGGCAGAAACTGCGAACTTTGTGCGCAGCAACGGGGATACTGAAAGTGGAAATGCGTCCCGGAGCGGAGAGAAAGTATGACCTATGGCAGGAAGAAGGCTTCTTTTGCCCCGGCAGAGCTGCCCGGGCCGCACCGGGGAGATCCGGGCAGGAGGGCTGCTGCGGAACATCCAAGAAGCATTTCATCTTTGCGGCCGAAAAAATGAAAAATTCCCTCTTGACTTTATGAAAATAAAGCGTATAATGCAATCAACAAACCGATGAGGCGGAAGAGAACCTGCAAGCGCACTTACAGTGAGCCCGAATGGTGAAAACGGGCAGAGAGCGGGGCAGAGTTCGTGGGCCGCCGAGGGCCGGGCGAACAGGGCAGTGCCTTTAGTAGCTTGGGACGGAAGCCTCCGTTACAGGGCAGGGGAGTGTTGGCTCTCCGTTGAGGGGCTCCTGCAGTTTTCCATGGTGGGAAGACGAGTGGAGCAAGCAAGGTGGCACCGCAGATTCGAATTTCTCGACTCTGTCCTTGTGGATGAACACACAGGGACGGGGCCGTTTTTATTTTACCCGTTCCGCAGGTGGAGCGGGTTTTATTTATTTTTGGGCCGCCCGCTCCGGGAAAGGAGCAACCGCTATGAAAACCATGAACATGATCTCCCGCCGCAGCTTCCTGAAGGCTACCGCCGCAGCCGCTGTCGTATCCGCACTGGGCCTGACCGGCTGCGGCTCCTCCGGCTCTTCTGCCGCAGCATCCAGCACCGCTTCCAGTGCTGCCGGTTCCGCTGCCGCCGCTTCTGAAGCAGGCCAGACCTTTAAGGTGGGCATCGTCAACTATGTGGATCATGCATCCCTGAACCAGATCGTGGCCTCTGTTGAGAGCCGTTTGGATAAGGTGGGCGCGGAGAAGGGCGTGACCTTCGACTATGCCGATTACTACGCCAACGCCCAGGCTGACCAGTCCAACCTGAACCAGATCGGTGCAGACCTCGTGGCCGACCAGGTAGATGTCATTGTGGCCGTGGCCACCCCCACTGCCGCCACCATGCTGGCCGCTGTGGAAGATACCGACATCCCTGTGGTCTACTCTGCCGTCACCGACCCTGTTTCCGCCGGGTTTGATGGGGAGGAGGGCATCACCGGCACCTCCGATGCTCTGAACACCGAGGCCATTATGAACCTCATCACTGCCATCAACCCCGACATCGACACCATCGGTCTGCTGTACGACCTGAGCCAGGATGCCTCCACCCAGGCCATCGCCGATGCCAAGGCGTTCTGCGACAGCAAGGGCATCAAGTACATTGAAAAGAACGGTACCACCACCGCCGAGGTGCAGATGGCTGCTGAGGCCCTTGTGGCTGCCGGTGTCAAGGCAGTGTTCACCCCCACCGACAACACCGTGATGACCGCCGAGCTGTCCATCTATGAGACCTTTACCGATGCAGGCGTGATGCACTTCACTGGTGCCGACAGCTTTGCTTTGAACGGTGCTTTTGTGGGCTACGGCGTGGACTACGTCCAGCTGGGCGAGGCCACCGCCGATATGGTGGTGGAGCTGCTCTGCGGCGGCAAGACCCCCGCAGACCTGCCCTACCAGACCTTCGACAACGGCATCGTCACCATCAACACCGAGAGCTGTGAGGCACTGGGCCTTGACCTCGACACCGTCAAGGAAGCCTTCAAGCCCTATTGCACCGAAATTGTGGTAGTGACCACGCAGGAGAATTTCTAAAAAGGAGTACATCAACCATGCTGGCGAGTATCTTTTCGCTCAACGTGATCCAGACGGCGCTGGAGCTGGGCTGCATTTACGGTCTGGTGGCGCTGGCACTGTTTCTGAGCTATTCGATCCTGAACATTGCCGACCTGTCCACCGATGGCTGCTTCACCCTTGGCTGTGCCGTGGCCTGTCAGGTGGCGCTGACAGGCCACCCCATCCTGGCCCTGTTCGCGGCTATGGCAGCGGGTGTGTGTTCGGGTTTTGTCACTGCCTTTTTGCAGACACGTCTGGGCGTTGAGAGCATCATGGCAGGCATCATCGTGAACACCGGCCTGTACACCATCAATCTGGCGGTCATGGGCTTTTCGTCCACGATGTCCCTGGTCAAGACCGATACGGTATTCTCGCTGGCAAAATCCGCGCTGGCCTTTACGGGCGGC
This sequence comes from Faecalibacterium sp. Marseille-Q4137, assembly GCF_017377535.1. NCBI lineage: Bacteria > Bacillati > Bacillota > Clostridia > Eubacteriales > Oscillospiraceae > Faecalibacterium > Faecalibacterium sp. Marseille-Q4137. The sequence continues at coordinate 12,844 of NZ_JAFREK010000029.1, read as the reverse complement.
TGGTATAAGCTGGTCATCGCGGCGGCGGTCATTGTGATCGCCTGTGCCGCTATGGTGGGTTTCCTGGGCACCCGGCTGGGCCTTTCCATCCGCGCCACCGGCGACAATGCCGCCATGGTGCGGGCCTCCAGCATCAACCCGGCCTTCACCATCACAGTGGGCCTGTGCATCTCGGGCGCGCTGACCGCCCTTTCCGGCGGCCTGCTGGCCCAGTATCAGAAGAGCAGCGACATCAACGTGGGCACTGGCATGGTGACCATTGCACTGGCTTCCCTTATCATCGGCGAAACGCTGGTGGGCAAGCGCACCATGGTGCGCCGGGTGCTGGGCGTGGTGTTCGGCAGCTGCCTGTATCGCTTTATCGTGGCCGTGGCCCTGCGCTTCAATGTGCCCGCCGCCGCCATGAAGCTGGTGAGTGCCCTCATCGTGGCTGTGGCCATCTCGATGCCCGCCATCCGGGCAAAGTTTGCCTTTGAGCAGCGCAAGCACAATGCCCGGAAGGAGGTGCACTGAAATGGAAATGCTGGAGCTGAACAACCTGCACAAGACCTTTAACCCCGGTACCGTCAACGAAAAGGTGGCCCTGAACGGTGTGAGCCTGCACATGGAGGCAGGCGACTTTGCCACCATCGTGGGCTCCAACGGCGCGGGCAAATCCACCATGTTCAACGCCATCACCGGCGGTTTCATTGCCGACGAGGGCAGCATCGTGCTGGGCGGGCAGGACATTACCTTTGCGCCCGAGTACGAGCGCAGCAAGGTCATCGGCCACCTGTTCCAGGACCCCCTCAAGGGCACGGCCCCCAACATGACCATTGAGGAAAACCTTGCGCTGGCCTATCTCCGGGCAGGAACCGCCCCCCACGCTATCTTCTCCCGCATCTCCCGCAAGGATAAGGAGCTGTTCCGGGAAAAACTTGCCCTGCTGAACATGGGCCTTGAGGACCGGATGAAGCAGCCGGTGGGCCTGCTCTCGGGTGGCCAGCGGCAGGCGCTGACCCTGCTCATGGCCACCCTCGTTACCCCCAAGCTCCTGCTGCTGGACGAGCACACCGCAGCCCTGGACCCTGCCACGGCGGAGAAGGTGCTGGAGCTGACCAAGAGCATCGTGGCCGAGAAAAAGATCACCTGCCTGATGGTCACCCACAACATGCATCAGGCCCTCGAGCTGGGCAACCGCACCCTGATGATGGACGGCGGCCGCATCGTGTTCGATGTCAAGGGCGAGGAGCGCAGTAAGATGACCGTGGACGACCTGCTGGAAAAGTTCCGCGAGAACGCCGGTAAGGCCCTGGACAATGACCGCATCCTGCTGAGCAAGGTGGAAGCGGGCAACTGAAAAGAAACTCAAAATACCCTGTCTGGACCCGAAACCGTGTCAGACAGGGTATTTTTGATACAACAAGGAGAAAACGATATGAAAATTACGATTCGTACCCCGCAAATGCAGGATTATGACCGATTTTCTGCTATTATGGATCAGGTGCAGCAGATGCACGTGGATTGGCGGCCGGATGTCTACAAGCCGGCCAGCCCGTTGATCACAAAGGAACTGTTTGGCGAACTCCTGAAAGGAGACAGCTGGTATATTGCCGAGACGGACGGCATCGTTGTTGGTGTTCTGGAAGTCTTCAAGCGCCATGTGGAAGGCCCGGCGCAGGTAACAAAGGATATTTTGTTCGTCAGCACCATGGCGGTGGATGAGGCGTATCGCGGGAAGGGAATCGGGCACCAGTTCTTTGATAAGGTGAAGCAACTCAAAGCAGAAAAGGGATGCGACACCATTGAACTGCAGGTGAACGCCAGAAATAAAAAGGCGTATGAGATGTACCGGAACTATGGCTTTACGGAAAAGTCCATCAATATGGAGCTGAAATAAAACGATTGTAATGATCCTTGTATATGTAGTCATAATGTGATACAATGCTTTTGACAGGAGGTGTCACTTATGATGCAGACATTTGTTCGCCCATCCCGTGATCTGCGCAACCACTACGCGGAAATTTCAGAGATGTTGAAAGACCACAATCATGTTATTATCACAAATCATGGTCGTGGGGAATCCGTCCTCATCAACATTGAGGACTACGCCAAGTATGAGGAGTTCATGCACCAGCGGTATGTTGCCGAGGAGCTTGCCAAGGCAAAACAGCAGGCGGCAGACCCCAACACGCAGTGGACAGAGCATGAAAGCGTATGGGAGACGCTCCACGAACAGTATGACGTATAAGATCAAATACCTGCCCCTTGCTGTACAGGACTTGAATGACATTGCCCGGTATTTGTCCGGCTTCTACCCCCAAACGGCCCGCCGTGTGCTGAAAGAAATGCGGGAAAAGATCACAAAGCTGGGGGATACCCCACGGATGTGTGAAGTCTATGCCCTTGACCCGACTTACCGCAAGCTGGTGGCAGACCAGTATCTGGTGTTTTACCATGTCAATGAGAACGTCAAGGTGGTGGAGATCCACCGTGTACTGCGCGGCTCATGGAATTTGCCGCAGTACCTGGAATAAAACAAAGAGCAGAGCGCTCCAGCCAGCTGGCTGGAACACTCTGCTCTTTTTAATGCAATATACTGAAAACTCAGAACTTACTTCACGTATTCAACGGTGTACTCGAAACCATACTCTTCCTGCAGTTTCTTGACGGCAGGCTCGCAGTCCTCGATGAAGCTGGGTGCGTAGACGGAAGCACCGTTGTGGTCCTTCTTGTAGTCCTCCACGATCTGCTGCAGCTTTGCCCAGCCCTCGTTGGCCTTGGCGTTGTCAACAGTGTCGGGGAAGTTGATGATGAATTCACGGTGCTGCGGAATACGAGCTTTCATAAGTGATATCTCCTTAATTGACTATTTGTAGTTTATTGCTTGATTTATACAGAAGCTTAATGCTTTTGTAGATAACGGATAGGCCCTGCCCTCTATGCACGGCTGCTGTCGGTTTCAGACGGAGAGGTTATATACCTGGCAGGCATTCTCCACCGTCTGCCGGAACACCTGCTCCGGTTCCTCACCCTTGGTGCTGGCGATATGCTCGCCCACATAGCGGATGAGGGAGCTGTCGCAGCGGGTGCCGCGGACAGGCTCCGGGGCCATATAGGGGCAGTCAGTTTCCAGGACGATGCGTTCCAGCGGCAGGGTGGCAATGGCCTTGGCGGCACGCTTGGCCCCCTTGAAGGTGCAGGCCCCGCCAAAGCCAATGTAGAGCCCCTGCTCTGCCAGCCAGAGCGCGTCATCGGCGCTGCCGGAATAGCAGTGGACGATGCCCTTGGGCCGGTACTTTTTCAGCAAGGCGTAGACATCGGCGTGGGCGCTGCGGTCGTGTACGATGATGGGCTTGTCCAGTTCCAGTGCCAGCCGGATCTCGGCCTCAAACAGCGCCAGCTGGGCATCCTTGGGCACGGGCCAGTGGTAATCCAGTCCGCACTCCCCCACAGCCACCACCTTGGGGTCCTCGTAATAGGGGGCAAGGGCACGCATCTCTGCGGCCCAGTCGCCGCTGTATACCGAGACAGTAGGGGCGGGGCCTTCCTCACCGCAATCCTCCGGGGCCAGCAGGCTCTCCGGGTGGATGCCGACGGCGGCGTACACCCAGGGATATTTGTGGGCCAGCTCCAGCACCTTGGGCGCATCGCCCGAATGGGTGGCCTGCTCGCACACGCCCACCACCCCTTTGCCGGGCAGGCTGTCCAGCAGGGCAAAGCGGTCCGCGTCAAAGGCACGGGCGCTGTAATGGGCGTGGGTATCAAAAATGGGGTATTCCATATTACAGGGCACGCTCCTTTTTGGCGGGGGCCTTGTTTACCAGCCAGATGCCGATGCAGACCAGCACCAGCGCCCCCAGATACTGCCACCGGAACAGCGGCTCCCCATTGATGAGGGCGCTGAGCAGGACATTCACCACCGGGTTCACGAACCCGAAGATGGCAATCCGGCTGACGGGGTTGTTCTTCATCAGCAGGGCCCAGACGATGTAGCCCGCGCCGCAGATGAAAGCCAGCGCCAGCAGGTCCAGCACGCTGAGCACAGACCAGTGTTCCAGCCGTCCGCCCAGAACAGCGCCCAGCAGGAACAGGGCTGCACCGCCCACGAACAGGTTCACAAAGCAGACGGCAAAGCTGTCTGCCCGGCGGGTGACGGATTTGTTCCAGGGGCCTGCCAGCGTGAAAAGGACGGTGGCAATGAGCATATAGGCTACGCCCCGGGCGCTGCCGCCGCCGTGGTTGCCCAACGTGGCGATGAGAACGCCCGCAAAGCCGATGCCGCAGCCCAGCGCCTTGGCCGGGGTCATGCGGTCAGCCCTGCCGTAAAGGAAATGGGCGAAGATGACCCCCAGAAAGCTCTGGGTGCTGTTCAGGATGCCCCCAAAGGCACCGGTGAGCAGGGCAACAGCGCTGTAGAAAAAGGCATACTGCGCTGTGGTTTGCCACAGGCCCAATGCACAGCATTCGGCCAGGATCTTCCCCTTGGGCATGGCGGGGAGCCTGCCCTCCAGCAGCAGGCTGCCGCCCAGTACCAGCACACTGCCCAGCATGAACCGTACCCCTGCAAAGCAGAGAATGGAGGCCGTGTCAGCGGTGTCGATGGCAAAGAGCCGGTAACCCAGCTTGATGAAAGGGAAAGCCGAACCCCACATGGCGTTGCAAAGGATGGCGATGATAACGGCAAAAGCCGGTGTGCCGAAAAGCCGGTCCAGCTTTTCGGCGCGGCTCAGCTGTGTCTCCATGGCTCAGTGGATGCGGCTGCCAACGGGGGTGTTGTCGCCGTAGAAGGCGATGGAGCAGCCGCCGTCAGCGGTGTCGGCAGCAAAGATCATGCCCTCGCTGACATACTTGCCCTTCAGCATGGGGCGGGGGGCCAGATTGCAGACGATGCCGATCTTCTTGCCGATCAGATCCTCCGGCTTGAACCACTTGGCAATGCCGGACAGGATGCAGCGCTCACGCTCGCCGTCAAACACGGTCAGGTGGAGCAGCTTCTTGCTCTCCTTCAGGTTCTCGCAGGCGCGCACCTCGGCCACGCGCAGCTCCACCTTGCAGAAGGTGTCAAAGTCGATCTCTTCCTCATGGGTGAAATCAACGGTGCTCTCCTCAGCAGCGGGGGCGGCAGCAGCCTTTTCGGCTTCGGCCTTGGCCTTGTTGGCAGCTTCGGCAGCGGCCTTGCGCTTCTCGTCCTCTTCCTTCAGGTGGGCAATCTCCTTGGCCACGTCAATGCGGGGGAACAGGGCATCGCCCTTGTGGACGGTGTAGGTCTCCTGCACGCCGTAAGCAGCCTTGCTCAGGTCGATGTCGGCAGTGGACAGGCCCAGCTGATCCATCATCTTGGGAGCGGTGGAGGGCAGGTAAGCGTTCAGCAGGATGCCTGCCACACGCAGTGCCTCGCACAGGTGGTAGAGCACGCTCTCCAGACGGGCCTTGTTGGCCTCATCCTTGGCCAGAGCCCAGGGAGCGGTCTCGTCGATATACTTGTTGGCGCGCTGGATCACGGCAAAGATATCCATCAGGGCCTGGGGGATGGTCAGGTTGTCCATATCGGCAGTGACCTTGCCCAGCAGCTCATTGACCATGGTCTCCAGCTCCGTGTCGATGGCCTCGGTGCCAGCGGCCTTGTGGACCGTGCCGCCGAAGTACTTTTCGCACATGGCAACGGTGCGGCTGAGCAGATTGCCCAGGTCGTTGGCCAGGTCGCTGTTGATGCGGTTGATCAGGGCCTCGTTGGTGAACATGCCGTCGTTGCCAAAGGGGATCTCACGCAGCAGGAAGTAGCGGATGGAGTCCACGCCGTAGCGGTCGCACAGGACCACGGGGTCAACAACGTTGCCCACGGACTTGGACATCTTGCCGCCGTTCATCAGCAGCCAGCCGTGGCCAAACACGCGCTTGGGCAGCGGCAGATCCAGAGCCATCAGCATGGCGGGCCACAGGATGGTGTGGAAGCGCAGGATCTCTTTGCCCACCATGTGCAGGTCAGCAGGCCAGAACTTGTTGTAATCGTGGTAGGTCTCGTTGCCGTAGCCCAGCGCGGAGATATAGTTGCTCAGCGCATCGACCCAGACATACATGGTGTGCTTGGGGTCAAAGGGTACGGGGATGCCCCACTTGACAGAGGTGCGGGAAACACAGGTGTCCTGCAGGCCCTGCTTGATAAAGGCGATCATCTCGTTCTTCCGGCTCTCGGGCTGGATGAACTGGGGGTTCTCCTCGTAGTACTTCAGCAGGCGGTCGGCATACTTGCCGGTCTTGAAGAAGTAAGCCTCCTCGTGGGCATCATAGACCTCGCGGCCGCAGTCGGGGCACTTGCCGTCCACCAGCTGGCTGTCGGTCCAGAAGCTCTCGCAGGGCTTGCAGTAGTGGCCGATGTACTCGCCCTTGTAGATATCGCCCTGCTCATACAGCTGGGTGAAGATCTTCTGGCAGGTCTCCACATGGTAGTCATCGGTGGTGCGGATGAAGCGGTCATAGCTGACATCCAGCAGCTTCCACAGATCCTTGACGGTGGCAACGATCCGGTCAACGTACTCCTTGGGGGTCACGCCTGCATCGGCGGCCTTGTCCTGGATCTTCTGGCCGTGCTCATCGGTGCCGGTCAGGAACATGACTTCCTTTCCCTGCATCCGCTTGAAGCGGGCCAGCGCGTCGCAGGCCACGGTGGTGTAACTGTGGCCGATGTGCAGCTTGTCGCTGGGGTAGTAGATGGGGGTCGTGATGTAGAATGTGTTGTGTTCGCTCATGGGGGATGATTCTTCCTTTCTGTTGTGGCTGTGTCACAAAAAAGCTCCCGTCCTGCCGGAATGCACCGGACAAGGACGGGAGCTGAACTTCCGTGGTACCACCTTGCTTCGCCACGCCCTTGCGGGCATGGCCTTGCGTGCCGGGGTAAAACCGGCCTCCGCGCGGTAACGGGCGCACCCGGCGGGGGCTTGGCGGCGTGCCGCTTCACCCCCACAGCTCAGAGGCCATCTTCCACTCCGTGCTCACCTGCCCGGTTCCATCCTTCGGGCTTTCTGTCAGGCGCAGGCGGGGCGTACTCTCCTCGTCAAGGCTGTTCGCTTTTTGCCAAAGGGGCACACAACCCCCTTGTTCCTATTATAATACGCAAAAACGGCGGGTTTGTCAACTCTCCCGGTAAAGTGTTCTGCAAAACGGCTTTTGACTCGGTTTGTGTATATAAACGAAATAGTCATTAACAAAAAGATACGGTCAGGAATTGCTATCCTATCCCCTGTACATTGCCAAGCGCAGCCGCACCCTGTCAGCAGTACAAAGCCCCCGAAGGGGGTAGCCAGAGCGTAAGCGATGGTTAGCAAGCATTGCATCTATAAAACAGATTCTGATTCAGGGACACCCTAAAACCCATTTTGCCGGAGCCCCGGCCCAGCGCAAAATCCCAGGTGGATCCCCCTGCGCCGGGTGTCTGCCGCTCACTTTTTCCGCGTGGCAATGTCCTGAAAGGAGAAATAGTCCGGTTGGTGGCGGGACTGGGTGTACTCAAACAGCAGACCGGCGGCGTTGAAAGTCTGGTTTGCGACGACGACCACGCAGCCATAGGTGCCCATGTCCAGCAGCTTTTCGTCGCGGGCGGTGGCGTGCTCCACCGTGATGCGGCGCTTGCTGGTGATGATCTGCATTCCCAGTGTGTTCTCAATATAATCGTAGATAGAGTTTGCGGCAATTTCCGGTGTCAGGCCGGGGACAAACTCCTTTAAAAAGTAGTTGATGTCCAGAATCAGTGCTTTTCCGTCCAGATAACGCACACGCTGTACCGCCCACAATTCATCGTCCTCAGAAAATCCGCTTTCCGCGGCAAACTGTTCCGTTGCGATGACAGTCCCAAACTTCGTGACCTTCGTCACGGCGCGAAGGTGGTTGCGGCGGGCGGTTTCTTGAAACGTCTCGATGCCGCCGATGGTAAAGGTCGTCTTTCCCACCGGCTGGTAGATGACCCGCACGCCGCGCCCCTGCATGGTCTGCACATAGCCGTCGGCTACCAGCTCCGCCAATGCGCGTCGAACTGTGTTGCGGGAGCAGGCGTATTCTGCAATCAGCGTATTTTCACTGGGAAGCAGGGACTGGTAAGGATAGTCCTGCGCTTCGATCCGTTTTTTGATACTGCGGTAAATTCCTTCATATTTTGCTTTTGGCATGGCTGTTTACCTCAACTTGTTCAAACATTTGTTTTAGTATACCGTGATTGCGCCTGAATTTCAAGGCATTCTCTTGTCCGAAATGCTGAAAATTTTTAAACAGAACATGATTTTTTGTAAATCCGCTTGACTTGTCTGAACAAGTGAACTATACTGAAACCACAAACAAAAACTTGTATGAACAAGTTGGACGAATCATCAAAAAGATAAAGGAGAAATGAGTCATGGGAAAATACCAAGAAGACGCAAGGCTGCTGCTTGAGTACGTTGGCGGCAAAGAGAACATCGCGGCAGTTTCGCACTGTGTATCCAGGATGCGTTTTGTGCTGAATGATCCCGCCAAGGCGGACGTTGCCAAGATCGAGGCACTGAAATCCGCCAAGGGCACTTTCACCCAGGCGGGCCAGTTCCAGGTCATCATCGGCAATACGGTCAGCGATTTCTACAATGACTTTATTGCCGTCTCCGGCATCGACGGTGTCTCGAAGGAGGCCGTCAAGAGCGCAGCCAAGCAGAACCAGAACGCATTGCAGAAGGTCATGAGCGTGCTTGCGGAGATTTTTGCCCCATTGATTCCCGCCATCATCACCGGCGGTTTGATTCTCGGCTTCCGCAACTGCATTGACAGCATCTACTTTTTTAATAACGGCACCCAGACGCTGTGCAACATCAGCCAGTTCTGGTCCGGCGTTGACAGCTTCCTGTGGCTGATTGGCGAAGCCATCTTCCATATGCTGCCGGTCTGCATCTGCTGGTCTGTCACAAAGAAAATGGGCACGACCCAAAGCCTGGGCATCGTCCTCGGCCTGACGCTGGTTTCCGGGCAGCTGCTCAACGCTTACGCCGTGGCTTCTACTGCGGCGGCGGACATCCCGAAATGGGATTTTGGCTTCTTCACCATCAACATGATCGGCTATCAGGCGCAGGTCATTCCCGCCATGCTGGCCGCGTTCACGCTGGTCTATCTAGAAAAATTCTTCCGCAAGATCTGCCCGCCGGTCATCTCGATGATCGTTGTGCCCTTCTGCTCGCTGGTGCTGTCCGTCATCATCGCCCACACTGTCCTTGGCCCCATCGGCTGGAAGATCGGCACCTTCATTTCTGACATCGTCTACGCCGGCATTTCCGGCTCCTTCCGCGTGGTCTTTGGCGCAATCTTCGGTTTTGTTTATGCCCCGCTGGTCATCACCGGCCTGCATCACATGTCCAATGCCATTGATATGCAGCTGATCGCCGATTTTGGCGGCACCATGCTGTGGCCGATGATCGCCCTTTCCAATATTGCACAGGGCTCCGCTGTGCTGGGCATGATCTACCTGCAGCGCAAGAATGCTGCCGAACAGGAAGTCAACGTTCCCTCCTGCATCTCCTGCTATCTGGGCGTTACCGAGCCCGCTATGTTCGGCGTCAACCTGAAATTCCACTTCCCGTTTATCTGCGGCATGATTGGATCTGCCATCGCAGCGGTCGTCTGTGTGGCAACTTCCACCACGGCCAACGCCATCGGTGTCGGCGGCATCCCTGGTATTTTGTCAATCCAGCCCGCCTATATGCTCAGCTTTGCGCTGTGCATGGCCATTGCCATCGTCGTCCCCTTTGTGCTGACCGTCATCGTCGGCAAGAAAAAAGGCGTTGCCTGATTTTGTGAGGTGTGTACCATGAATGATTTTAAAGATAAAGTTGTCTACCAAATTTACCCGAAATCCTTCATGGACTCGAACGGTGACGGCTTCGGCGATTTGAAGGGCGTCACCGCGAAACTGGACTACCTCGCCGACCTGGGCGTTGACTATCTCTGGCTGACGCCGTTCTTCCCCTCGCCCCAGCGCGACAACGGCTATGATGTGGCCGACTACCGTGCCGTTGACCCGCGCTACGGCACGATGGAGGATCTGGAGGAGCTTATCCGCGAGGCGGACAGGCGCGGCATCGGCCTGATGCTGGACATGGTGTTCAACCACACCTCCACCGAGCATGAGTGGTTCAAAAAAGCACTGGCGGGCGACAAAAAGTACCAGGACTATTACATCTTCAAGGACGGCACGCCCGACTGCTGCCCGACGAACTGGGTGTCGAAATTCGGCGGCCCTGCGTGGGAATATGTACCACGGCTCGGCAAGTGGTATCTGCACCTGTACGATGTGATGCAAGCCGACCTGAACTGGGAGAACCCCGCCGTGCGGGAGGAAATGGCCGACATCCTGCGATTCTGGAAGGCGAAGGGCATCAAGGGGTTCCGTTTCGACGTCATCAACGTCATTTCCAAGCCGGAGGTCTATGAGGACGATTTTGAGGGCGACGGCCGCCGCTTCTACACCGATGGCCGCAACGTCCACAAGTACCTGAAGGAGCTGGTCGCCGCGGGCGGCATCGATGGCATGATCACGGTGGGGGAGATGTCCTCCACCACGCTGGAAAACTGCATCGGCTACACCGCTGAGGGTAACCACGAGCTGACGATGTGCTTTAATTTCCACCACCTGAAGGTCGACTACAAGGACGGGCAAAAGTGGGAATTGAGGGAGCCTGATTACCTCGCCATGAAGAAACTGTTCCAGACATGGCAGGAGGGGATGCAGGCCCACGGCGGCTGGAATGCGCTGTTCTGGTGCAACCACGACCAGCCCCGTGCGGTCAGCCGCTTTGGCAGCGACACGACCTACTGGAAGGAAAGCGCCGAGATGCTGGCGGTGGCCATCCACTTTATGCGCGGCACACCGTACATTTATCAGGGTGAGGAGCTGGGCATGACGAACCCGCACTTCACGAAAATCGAGCAATACCGCGACGTCGAGAGCCTCAACTACTATAAGATTCTGCGCCAGCAGGACAAGTCCGAGGCCGAGACGCTGGACATTATCGCCCAGCGCAGCCGCGACGACAGCCGCACCCCGATGCAGTGGGACGCGAGCGAGAACGCCGGGTTTACCACCGGTACGCCGTGGATCGGCATTGCCGACAACTACAAGGCCATCAACGCCGCTGCCCAAATGGACGCCCCGGATTCCATCCGCAGCTTTTACAAAACGCTGGTGGCCCTGCGCAAGAAAATGCCGGTCATCAGTGCGGGAAAAATCGAGTTCTTGTACCCCGACAACGCGGATTTGTTAGCCTATCACCGGTACGACGGCGAGACGGAGCTGCTGGTTCTCTGCAACCTGCGGGAGCGGGAAATTGCCAAGCCCCTGCCCGTAGGCTGGACCGATGCCGAGAAACTGCTGGGTAACTACCCCGACACCGCCGACACGCTGCGCCCCTATGAGTGCGTAGTGCTGAAAAAGTGAAGGCTGCCGTATTATCTTTTCGCTATTGGGAGTTGACCGTATCCTTTGCGATAGTAACCTCATAGTGAGCAAGACAAAAGCACTTTCCCTTATTTGCAATGCAAATATAAGGGAAAGTGCTTTTTTGTAAGGGCAAAATTCCGCGTTTAAAGCTGTGCAAGACCTGCCGGGTGCCATTCGTCCCGGATGCCGATGTCGGCACAGACGATCTCACCGCAGAAGGGTGCGGAGCTTGGAGCTGTGTGCAGGGGCTTGCAGCTGTCCACAGGCGGTTTTGAAAGATAAATCTCCTTCATTTTCTGCTTAACGGCAGCAATAAAAAAGACCCCCGCAGCGTATGATTTGACGCCGCGGGGTTTCTCAATTGTTCGGTTTGTATTGCAGCACCTTCTGGGAGAACGTCCGATCGAAGAACTGGATGAAGGGCCCAAGGCAGAACGCACAGATCAAGGTGCCAAGGCCCACAAGGCCACCCAGCAGCCAGCACAGCAGGGCGCTGAGCGCATCGGTGAAGATGCGGCACCCGAAGTACGGGCAGGGTGTGTAGTCCCGCAGACCGAGGGAAAGGTAATCGTAGGGCGCGATGCCGAGGTCGGCGGTCTGGTAGAGCGAAGCGCCCAGCGCCGTGACCAGCACCGCCGCGATGACCCACGCCAACTGCACCGCCAGCGACGGCGCATCGCCGAAGTGGGCGTGAATGGGGTCATAGAACGCCGTGACGATGTACCCGATGCAGATGCCGTTGACGAAGGTGCCAAGGCCGATGTACTTGCGCCCGAACCAGAATTCCAGCAGGAAAAACAGGATGTTCGTGCACAGGTTCTGGGTGCCCAGCGAGATGCCGAGCAGCTCCGCCAGCCGCATGTTCAGGGCGCTGATGGAGTCGTTGCCGAGGTGGGACTGCTTGAAAAGCGCAATGCCAAGGGCGATGATGACGATGCCCGCCACCATGCCCACCACCCGCCGGGCAGTCGGTTTGCGCAATGCGGTGCCGTTCATAGGAGATTCTCCTTTAGCGTTTCTTTTCCCCTATTATACGCCTACTTTGGGCGGGAGACAAACTATTTATGGAAAGATACAACGATATACGGGGGATCCGCCTTACCCCTTTAATCTCACCTCAATCCGTTCTTTCTCCAGCCCCTCCCCGATCACGATGAGCACTTCCTGCCCCTTGGGGATAGCGTTTGCCGTCAGGCCGTCGGCGGTGGCGTTCAGCTCCACCCAGCCGTTCTCGTACTGTACGAAGCCTTTCGCCCGCAGCACATGGCCGCACGCGGGCTCGGTGAAGAGGGCCGGGATATTCTGTTCGAGCTGCTGGCACGAGAGGTCCAGCTCCAAAAAGTAGGCCGAACCAAAGGCCCTATGCGGTTGGCGTTACCCGCTTCTAATTATAGCAAAAGGAGGTTCTTTTTCTAC
>NZ_JAFREK010000028.1:0-41459 GCF_017377535.1 Faecalibacterium sp. Marseille-Q4137 | reverse complement strand
GCATTAGAACCATCCAATATATATTCTATCGTTCCACTTTCCGGCTCACAAATAAGCCTAGTGTATTCATTATCCGGCCAAACTGAAGTATAAATACATTTTACATCAGACGGATTGGTTCCTCCATGTGTAGCAAATTTTCCCTGACCTGAAAAACGAATGCAAAGAAAGACCAATATCAAAACTATAAAGGCAACCGCCATACTGCTAAAAAATTCCAATTTCTTATTCATTTGGCTTGCTCCATAATTCAAACGTACAAAGCCACGATTCTTTTCTTTCGACTCTAAAGAATCGTGGCTTTTATACCCATTATCTAATGCTTTTATTACGGAATCGTGATGTCGTAGGAAATGGAGAACTGGCCACCGTTTGCCAAAGCATTCAATTTGTTTTCAAGGAAATTATCTGCATTGGAATCACCTCCATCACGGTTTCCATTTTAGATGTTGATAATAGCAAAGCACAAATAGAAAAAATCCACAATATTGTAGCAAGACGGAGAAAAAATGTCACCAAAACGGTGTAAGCGCAAAGCAGGGATTGGTTCTTGATCTCTGTTGTGAGAGTTCACAAACGTCCGGGGTGCTGTTGCCGGAAGGATGCTTTCTTCAATTTTCTTCCAGAATTCTCTGCAAATAGCGGGCTGTTTATGCTTCTTGAGAATCCATCTAGTGAATACCGACACCCTCCATGATCTTTTCTATCCAATTTGTGGAAGAATCATTTTTCTCACTAAATGACCCCAAATAATGTGACGAACTCTCAACCTCTATTATTACACCATCCGGCATTCTGTATTTTTCTAAACTGAGATTCAAACCTTTAAGTGGGATTGTTCTAGCCAGTTGAGGGATAGAAACTGTATGGAGAATATCAATTTTTGATAAACCTCTATACGTTTCTGTCTTTTCGGCTTCACTTAGCAACCGTTCTGCATACTGATTTGAAATAACCTGTATGCGAAATTGTTCTTTTTCATCCTCGGTCATCTCAAGTGGAACGCCGTGCAATGTGTCCACAATATAGGACGAAATTTTAGCGAAGTGCTCGTCAAAATCAGTGGTATCTTCGTTGGTCATATTTCTGTTCTACCCTCATTATAAGCTTTCCGGTCTGCTTAAAGTTACAGCTTTCAGCGTAAAGCTTCCGTAGTTTTTAATGCTAAACGATAGTTATCGAACTTTTCCACAGCTTTTGCAAAAACGTTCAGAAGAAGCATTTAATGTTCCGCAGTCCGGGCAATACCATCTTCCGTCTGGCATCGGTTCAACAGGCGAGGGCGTTTGGTGTGCTTTTGCTGGAGTTTGAACGGGTGATGCAGTAAACAGCGGCGCAATATTCACATCTCTACGGCCAACACCAGCGAGACTTCTAAAATCCCACGATTTAACTTCTTGTGCCAATGTCCGTTTTGGTTCAATATACTGACCGCACCGCTGGCAATATCGAACACCCAGCTTGTTTTCATAACCGCAATTTTTACAGGTCATCAAAACTCCCTCCTTGCTTTTTGTTTAGATAACGAAATTTAAGCCCAATTTATTTCGTTTGTCCACAAAATTTTTCAAAATCGTATAGATGCACATAAATTTTCTGAAAATTTGTAACACAATTACAATCTTCTTTTAGATAAGCACGCTATACGGCCAAACTTTTTATTTTACCTCTACTTCGACTGAAGGCTATCTTCAGCTTTCTGGTTTGAAAACTGCACTTCTGGCCGGATTCTTTGGGTCTACTAGAATTTTTATCGGTGTCCCTTTCGGAATACATGGATTGAACCAAAACCACTGCGACTTGCCATTATAGGTTTCACCTTTAACTTTATACTGATAATGTACCACATATGGATAGATTACATCTTCATCGGCAAGGTGGTAGGTACTCATATGAAATTTTATATGTACTCGTTTTGTTGCTGTAACCTTTCCGGTGATTCTTGTTCCATTTTTCAAAAGTTCTGCCTTTTTATAGTCAGAAATAATCGCCAATCCGATAATTATACCTGCTACAATCCATGCTAATATCGCAGCCACCCAAATACCAGACTTACACGCTCCAAGCGATATAATTGCCGCCACGAACATTCCGACATACGCCAGTGTATGAATAAGATCTTTTGAAAAAAGCATTTTATCTCGTGCAATTTTCATAAAACGGCATCCTCCTCAAATCCTACAGTCGGTAATCAGCAGCTTCGTGAAATCAACGTTCCTTAGATACTTAGATTTAATCCTATTTTGTTTCATCCGTCTACAAAATTCCTCAAAATCGTATAGCTGCACATAAATTTCCAGAAAACTTGTAGCACAATCACGATTTTTCTTTTCACTCAGATAAACCACCACGGCAATTCCAGCCACAGGTTATCCATAGCCTGTTCCTCGGTCTTTTGGGCGCGGCCTTTTGTCAGGTGGAAATATATCGCCGTACCAATCAAAGGATGTTCCTTGCCATCAGTAAAGCCATAGCGGTACAGCAGATAGGTCTGCTCCCGTTGGGTCAGCCGTTTCAGGCCATCGTACAGTTCCCGGCGCGATTCCTGCTCCTCCATAATGATCTGCGGCTGCATGGCGTAGGGGTCGGCTATGGCTTCAATGCGCCGCAGTTGTTCCTCTCCCGGCAGAACATCGTCCAGCGAAACACGCTGGTAACAGATACCATCCTTGTCCTCCGTTACCATCCGCTGTTCAAAAGCAGTAAAGGCATCCCGAACCATATCCATCATGGCGTTGCGGATGGCCGGAGCTGCGTAGGTCAGGAACTTCATGCCGCGCGCTGCATCGAACTTTGGCACGGCTTTCCATAAGCCCAGATTGCCTGCCTGTTTCAAATCGTCCGTGTCAAGGTTCAGGCCAGCCTGTGCCAGATTCATGCTGCGAAAAAGGTCATTCGCCACCTTGCCGATAAAGGACTTGTTGTTGTCGATCAGGCTGTCCAGCGCAGTTGCATCGCCTTTCTGTGCCAGCGCACAAAGCCGTTCATTCGTCTGCTTCATGGGCGTTTTCCTGCTCTGCGGCAGACTGCAAGATTCCCAGCAGACCGTTCCGCAGCTGTTCCAGTGCTTCCGGCGTAGCTCCCTCCATGCCCGAAACGCTACCCAACATTGCGTCTGTCAGCTGCTCTGCCGTAATCGTTGGGTGCTGCACATCCTGCCCTTTGGTCAATTCGGTGAACATCTTCTCTGCCACTTTCTTGCTCATGGCTTCCTGTTTGGCGTAATGGCTCCCGATTCCCTTTTTGATTTCCTTGACCGCTGCCATAAAGTACATTTCAATGTCATCAAGGTCGCCTTGGTACACTGGCTTTCTTCGGAGACTGATGTCCTTTGCGGCTTTGGCTGCTTCCGGGGTCTTGACCTTTGTGCGCAGCAAGGTGCTCAATGTCGTGAGCATGGCATTCTGTGCTGCGATGCCGGATGCAAAGGTATCATCAAAATACTGCGCTATGCGGTAAGTAAGCTCTGCAAAGCGGGCGTTTTCCAGCAGCAGATTGACCACCTCTGTATTGACACGCCCTGTGTAGAGGTTCTTTGCAGCTTCTACGGACAAGCCCAGTTCGGCAATGTCGTAATTTTTGCGGTCGGGGATGTTGGTTTCTCCCAGCAGGAAATCCGTGGACACGTTGAACAGCCTTGCAATCCTCAGCACCTGCTCATGGGTCAGGGTTCCTTTTGCACCGCTGATGAAGCGGCTGATGGTGCTCTTGGAGCAGCCGATCTCCTTGGCAAGCTCTGGTTGGCTGATGTTGTGTTCTTTCATCAAGTCCGCAAGACGGATGTTGGATGGTGCGGGCAGATATTCCTGTGCCATGTGGTCGGCCCTCCTTTTTGAGCTTTTTCCTCATTATAATACGCTCTGCCGTTTTGTTCAATATACGGTTTCTTCTCCGCCCTTGCTGTTGCAGCCCTGCAACCAGTGAGGGCTTTTTTCTTTTTCCGTTGCAGTTCTGCTGCTTTTTTGCCCTTTCCGCAAAATTCCCCGTATATTCAGGCAGGAAACAAAAAACACCAGAGTTCCCACGCTAGGGACTCTGGTGCAACGCACGAAACAAAGGAGGAATGCCCTTGAGCCTGTATCAAAAGATCAAGTCCGCCATCACTGTTCGGCAGGTGGGAGAGATGTACGGCATGGAGCCAGACCGCCATGGCATGGTGTGCTGTCCGTTCCATTCCGACAGTGACCCCAGCATGAAGCTGAACGACACCTACTATTATTGCTTCGCTTGCGGGGCCAATGGAGATGCCATCGACCTCACCGCCAAGCTGTTCGACCTGAACCCCCGGCAAGCCGCCGAGAAGCTCGCAAGTGACTTCGGGCTTGACCCGGATAAGCCGCCCGCCAATGCCATCGCCCTGCCGCCGCCCAAGCGTGGCCTGACGGACGAGCAGTGGGCAGACATCGCCTACTGTCTGCGGGTGCTGACCGATTATCTCGACTTGTTGCACGACTGGCAGGAGCGCTACAAGCCCGCCACCCCGGAGGAACCGCATGACCCACGGTTTGAAGAAGCCCTCCACATGACCGAGACCATCGAGCACCTGACGGACTGCGTTGCATTTGGGACGCCCCGGCAGAAGGCCGCTGCCGCCGCACAGCTGCTGTCCGGGTCGTACCTGCTGATGCTGGAGGAGCGCACCGACCGCCTTGCTCTGGCAAAGTGCGCCTGACGATTCATTCACCTAAAGTGGTGCTTATCATTATGATAATCACCACTTTACTTTTTTAAAGGAGAACCACCACATGAAGAAAAACATTTCCCGCAACCCTTTATGGCCGGACTGGTACAACGGTAAGAAGATCGATGAAGTCCAGTTTGGCCGCGCCTTTCTGGAACAGTGGCCGCTGAAATGCGTCAACGGAACGCTGTACACGCTGGACGGCCCGGTGGAGGACGAAAGCGAGATCAAGCAGCGCATCTTGGAGAACATCGAGGAATATGTCACCTCCGGCCTGTCCAAAAAGGTCACCAACATTCTGGAGACCATCAAGCTGCTGGCTTTTTCCGACCCGTTCCCCATCGAACAGGACTGCATCCACCTCCAGAACGGCGTGTACCATCTGCCGGACGGCTCTTTTCAGGAGAGCCGTCTGTTCTGCCAGAACCGCCTGCCTGTGAACTATGACCAAAAAGCCCCCACCCCTGACCGCTGGCTGACCTTTCTGCACGAGCTGCTGGACGATGCCGACATCCCCACCTTGCAGGAGTATCTGGGCTACTGCCTGATTCCCAGCACCAAGGGACAGAAGATGATGCTCATTGTCGGCAAGGGCGGCGAGGGCAAGTCCCGCATTGGGCTGGTGCTCAAGCGGCTCATGGGAGATGCCGCCAGCAATGGCAGCGTCCAGAAAGTGGAGAACAACCGCTTTGCCCGTGCCGATCTGGAACGCCGCCTGCTGATGATCGACGATGATATGGACATGAACGCCCTGCCCAAGACGAATTATATCAAGACCATCGTGACCGCCGAAGCCAAGCTGGACTTGGAACGCAAGGGTGTCCAGAGTTACCAGCGGGACATTTATGCCCGGTTCCTCTGTTTCGGCAACGGTGCGCTGACCTCACTATACGACCATTCGGATGGCTTCTTTCGCCGCCAGCTTATCCTGACCACCAAGGACAAGCCTGCCGACCGCACGGATGACCCCTTCCTTGTGGAGAAGATGTGCACCGAGTTGGAAGGCATCCTGCTCTGGTGTCTGGAAGGGCTGCACCGGCTGGTGCAGAACGATTTCCGCTTCACGGTCAGCGAACGTGCCGCCGCCAACGTGGACACCATCAAGCGCAGCAGCAATAACGTCATCGACTTCATGGAGTCCGAGGGTTACTTCCGCTTCAAGGCGGACTACTCCATCAGTTCCAAGGAGTTCTACGACATTTACAAGCAGTGGTGCGAGGACAACGCCTGCCACAGCGTATCGGCGATCCGTTTCAGCGCAGAACTGCGACAGAACGACCGCCGCTATAACCTTGAAGCCACCAACAACATCTATCTGCCCGGTGGTCGCAGAGTGCGTGGCTTTGTGGGCATCGAGCCGCTTGTCCACCCCTGCCCGTAAAAAGTGTATTTTTTCACGGAAGAAGTTCGTACAACCTGTACGGTCTGTACTTGTACGCACCTGTACGGCGAATTAAAGCAAATTAAATCGTATTATCGTTTGCATTTTAGATTTCTGTACGCCGTACGAACCGTACAGGTTATTTGAAGTCCGTACGCAATTTTTCAGATGCGTACGGAGCAATCAAGTTCGCATTGTGCGAACTTGTCGGGGCGAGGCCCCTCCATCTTGCTGGCGCAAGACCGTTCGGTCACTTAAAAGCCCCACTGGGGCTTTCATTGCTTCGCAAACGTGAACTTGATTAGCTCTCCCGCAGGAGACGTTCCCCCTCGGAGAGTCCTCGAAGAGCCCACTACACTTTGCAGACCGCAGGGATGAAAGTGTCATAGTGGGTTATTACACTTCCTCAGAAGTGCATCTTCGTTCCCCGTCACCTCTCGATGAACCTTGAAAGGAGGGATGCCCTTTGGCAAGAAACGATGGCATCGACCGCACAAGCGTCCGGAATCTCGCCGTTTCGGACAAGGCCGTTGGCAACACTCAGCAGCACAACGAACGCGAAAAAGACAGCTATCGAAACCCCGACATTCTTCCCCACCGCGCCGAATGGAACGTTCATTTCAAGAAACCCACTGCCAGCTACACCGACCTATTCGCCCAACTGGAAACCGCTGGTACGATTTCAACGCGCGGCCTGAAGCCGGATGCCACCCATTATTGCGAGCTTGTCTTTGATGTCAACTCGGCCTATTTTGACAATCACGGTGGCTACGAGTTCGCCAAGCAGTTCTATGAGGATGCCTACAAAGCAGCCGTTCAAATCGTGGGTGGTGAGCAGTATATCCTCTCGGCAGTCATGCACGCTGATGAGATCAACCGTGCCATGACCGAAGCACTAGGCAGGGAGGTCTACCACTACCACCTCCATGTGGTCTATGTACCTGTGGTGGAAAAGCAGATCCTCTGGTCGAAACGCTGCAAGGATAAGGCACTGGTCGGCACAGTCAAGGAGACCGTCATACAGGTCAGCCGGAGCAAGAAGTGGGCTTCCAAGCCCCTGCTGGACGATGCCGGAAAGCCTGTCCTGCAAAAGAACGGCAAGCCCGTGCTGAAGAAGTCGTACAGTGTCCTGCAAGACGATTTCTTCAACTATATGCGCAGCGCCGGGTATACCGATGTAGAGCGCGGTGAGCGTGGCAGCACTGAAGAACACCTGACCGTCACCCAATTCAAAGTCCAGCGGGAGCAGGAACGTCTGGACACCCTTACCGCCCAAGCCGACCAAAAGGCGCAGTCGCTTGCCAAAACCAGTCAGACCCTCTCCAAAAAGGAGAAGGAACTTGCCGCTGTGCAGAAAAAGGCCACGCTCACAAAAGAAGCCCTCATTCATGCGCGTGATCTGGATTATATCGGCAAGCGCACCTTCCTCGGCAACTACTCGCTGACCGAAGAAGAATTCTCCAAGCTGAAAAAACAGGCCGACCACGGCTATATGATGGATGTGGAGAACCGCCGCTTGAAAGAAGAACTTTCCACAGCCAAAAAGGAAGCCATTTATTGGAGCAACAAGTACCACGACCTGTGGTACGATGTAAAGCCCTATCTGGATGCTCTCCACCGTGCGCCCGAACTGGTGCGCAGCTTTCTGGAAAAGATTCTTGCCCCCAAGCAGGAGCGTACCATAAATGTGCCGCAGCGAAACCGCAAGCGTGGGCAGGATATGGAACTTTGATTTTCGGAGGACACTATTTGAGCAAAAAGAAAAAGTCTGTAAACAAGTCCGGCTACCCGGATGAAGCGATCAAGTCGCTGGCACGTTGTTTCTATCCTTCCATGGTTGAGTTTTTCAACAGCGAGGAAGGCCAGCGTGAATACGAGGAATGGCTGAAAGAGCAGGAAGCTCTACAAGCCTTGCCTGTTGCCGCATAAAAACAGCAGGACGCTCCCAGTAAAGGGAACGCCCTGCCTTATATAGATGTATCTCACCGAGGTGTGTCCAGTTGGGCACACCTCTTATTTTTTTGTCCTTAATCTTCTAGCCCATGGCTCCCGGCTGCATTTTTCAAATATTCCTCTGGGTCGCCATTCAAAATCAAGTCCGCATAGCCCAGCGGGTCATTGTAGATGAGGTAGTCCAGTTCTGTTTGCTGCGCCATGGTAACATCCAGTGCATCCTCGACCCCGGTGCAGTCGATGGAGATTTTGCGCCCATCTTGGAGCAGCAGTTCCACGCACCCGGTATCCATGTTAAACGAACAAGCTCTTGCATCGTACTTCATCATCGTGTCCTCCAAACTCTTGTTGTGTGGTTACGGTCTATGACAAGGCATCGGAGTTTTGCGCCGTCCACGGGAGCCTTCGTTGTTGTACCCGAAGAAAACGAAAAATCCGAACCCTTCTCCAATCGGAAACAGGTTCGGATTTTTCTTGTTTGGTGGGCGCGGGTGGATTCGAACCACCGAAGCTGAAAAGCAGCAGATTTACAGTCTGTCCCCATTGGCCACTCGGGAACACGCCCAGATTCTGTTCACGTCCGTTGCCGGACGACTTGTTTATTTTATCAGACTGCGGGCGATTTGTCAACTACTTTTTTCGGATTTTTGCAGCTTTTCTGCGGAAGCTGTCGGCAGGGTCAGTTTTGGGTCAGATGTTTCCGGCGCTCGTAATCCCGCAAGGCGGCAATGGCTTCGCCGGACATGGGGTAGAGGGCAATGAGATTGAATATGGTCATCAGGCCGATGCCCACGTCGCCCAGGTCCCACACCACGGTATAGGCTTCCAGACCGCCCACCATCAGCATGACAAGGGCCAGCACTTTATAGGCCGTCTGCCAGCCCCAGCGGTCGCCAAAGAGGTACGCCACATTGGAGCGGGCATAGAACAGGATGCCGATGAAGGTGGAGAAGCTGAACAGCGCCAGCGTGACGGCAATGAACACCACGCCAAAGCTGCCCAGATGGTACTGTGCCGCTGCCTGCAGCAGGTCCATGCCGGTCAGCCCAGTGGTGACATTTGCGGGAGCCAGCAGCATCATAAAGGCAGTGCAGCTGCAGATGACCACCGTGTCGATCAGGACACCCAGTGCCTGCACAAAGCCCATCTTCACGGGATCATCGCAGGAGGCAGCCGCTGCCGCACAGGGGGCCGAACCGCTGCCTGCCTCATTGGAGAACAGGCCGCGCTTGACACCGTTCATCAGCACCGCGCCAAAGCCGCCCGCGGCCACCTGCCGCAGGCCGAAGGCTTCCGAGAAGATGCGGCCCAGCACAGCGGGCAGCTGGCGGAAATTTACCGCAATGATGATGACCGTCATCACGAAATAGCAGACCGCCATGATCGGCACGATAACATCCAGGCTTTTCACGGTGGCATCTTTGCGCAGGACAATGACCGCCGAGAGCACCACCAGCACCACCGTGGTCACGATGGGCGGGATGGAGAACGCATTGGCAAAGGCAGAGCTGACCGAGTTGCTGATGACCTGGCTGATGCCGCACCAGCAGATGAGGCCCGAAATGGCAAACAACACCGCGATGATGGAATGACGCAGCTTTTTGCCCCGCTTGCGCTCGGCCAGCACATGGATGTAGTAGGCCGGGCCGCCGCGCTGACCGCCATAGAGCGGGTCGGGCTGCCGGTACTTCTGGGCCAGTGTGGATTCCACAAAGGAGGTGGAGGCCCCCAGCAGGGCCGTGACCCACATCCAGAACACCGCACCGGCACCACCGGCAGACACTGCCGCCACCACGCCCACCAGATTGCCCATGCCTACCCGGGTGGCCGTGGAGACGATGAGCGTCTGAAAAGAGGAAAGGCTGTCCCTGCTCTGGTTCTTTTCGCAGACAGCGGCGATCATATCCCGGAACAGCCGCACGGGCAGCAGCCGGGTGCGCAGGGTGAAGAACACGCCTGCCGTGAGCAGCAGCACCGCCATCAGCGAAATGCCGATGCCGCCGCCCACCGGCAGGGTGAACAGATCACCCCAGAGCAGGTTGTATACCGTTTCGATCAAATGGGACATTCTGAGGAGCCTCCTGTTGTGTGATTACTTTATTATAATACAGCACTTCAGGTTTGTAAATCAGAAAATTCCAGCGCAAGGAAAACAAAAAATCCGAACCCTTCTCCTATTGGAAAAAAGTTCGGATTTTCATCGTTTGGTGCGGATAAGAGGACTTGAACCTCCACCGAGTTGCCCCGATTAGAACCTGAATCTAACGCGTCTGCCAATTCCGCCATATCCGCATATTCTGTTTTGTTCGCGGGCCGTTCGGCTCGGAACGTTAGTTATTATACCACAGCCACAAGAAAAGTCAAGCACTATTTTCAAAATTGTTCGACAAAAAAATGTTCTAAATTTCGGGCACTCCGTACAGGGGCATTTGGGCCGGAATATGGTACAATAAAAGCTGACCGTCCGGCCTGTATGCCGCCGGGCGAGTAATGACGGAATGAGGGAAACCGAATGTTCAATGTTCTGATCTTCATCATCGGCGCGGGCATCATGTTCTACATGGGCCTGCGCAGTGTGCAGCAGCGCCGCCGCTTACAGCAGAAGGGCCAGCGTGTGGAGGCCCGGGTGGCCGGCACCGTTCAGAGCCGGGACGGCGCGGCTTATCTGCTTGAGTTCGAGACCGAGGGCGGCAGCCACCGCCTGCACTACCCCAAAGCCGCCAAGGGCAAGGGCTTTGCCAGCGGGGAAACGGTCACGCTGTACTACGACCCCGAAGATCCCGAGAAGATGTATGTGGAGGGCGACCGCTCCGTTCTGGGGGCCGAGATCCTCTATTTCTGTCTGGCCGTTGTGCTGCTGGCACTGATGGTCAGCTTTAGCCGCTGAAAGGAGGTCACCGCAATGGTATTGGAACATGTAGGAATGCCCCAGCCCGGGGACTGCCGGGTGGTATTCTCCGCCAGCGCCGAAGAGCTGGAAGCGTCCATTCAGGCCGAGCAGGCCACAGAGAACCCGCCGCAGACGGAAGAGGACCTGCTGACCGCCGCCGTGAACCGGGCTATCCTGACCGGTTTTTCCACATTATATCAGGAGCTTGTGGAAAAAGAGCATCTGGTGCCCGTGACCGATCCGGATTTTGAGTTGCTGGCCGTCAACCGGGCCGAGGGCTTCCGGGCGGGGGCAGAGTTCTACTGCCTGCCGCCGCTGGAGCTGGAACGTTACACCGGCTTCACCCAGCCCATCCAGCCCCGGCCCATCCGGCAGGTGAGCATTGAGTTGGAAGTGAACACCCGGCACGGTGATGAAGACCGCGCCGCCGATGCCGCAGGCAAGGCGGCCCTGCGCCAGCAGGTTGCACGGGAGCTCTATGCCCAGCGCTGTGCGCAGGCCAAGGCACTGGCCCGCCGGGAGCTTATCTTCCAGCTGGGCGGCTGTGTCAAGGGCACCCTGCCCAAGGACCTGGTCTCTGGCAACTATTTTGCTGAACAGCGGAACTTCAACCTGCGGCTGCAGGCCAACAACGTCAACTTTGACCAGTACCTCAAAGTGCGGGGCCAGACTGTGGAACAGTTCCGCACTGAGCTCCACGCACAGGCAGAGCAGAAGCTGCGGGGCAGTCTGGGCCTTCTGATGGTGGCCGAGCGGGAACACCTCTGGCCCACCGATGCCGAGGTGGAGGCCGCACTGGCACACTGGAAGGGTGAGCGCACCTTCCCTGCCAACGATTTCCGCAAGGTGCGGCAGGGCATCGCCAGCCAGCGGGCGGCAGAGTTCGTGGAAGCCCACTCCACCCTGCTTCCCCCGCCGGAGGAACCGGTGCTGGAAACCATCGCATAAAAAATGGGAGATGCCGTGTACCGACATCTCCCATTTTGGTTTTTTCAGGTCTCCACGCCCTCGAACTGGCTGTTATAGAGCTTGGCATAGAAGCCGCCCTGCGCCAGCAGGGTGTCGTGGTCGCCCTGCTCCACGATGTGGCCATCCTTCATCACAAGGATGACATCGGCCTCACGGATGGTGGACAGGCGGTGGGCCACGATAAAGCTGGTGCGGCCCTGCATCATCCGGGCAAAGGCAGCCTGGATGCGCACCTCGGTGCGGGTGTCGATGGAGGAGGTCGCCTCGTCCAAAATCAGCATGGGGGGCAGGCAGAGCATCACGCGGGCGATGCAGAGCAGCTGCTTCTGACCCTGACTGATGTTGCCGCCGTCCTCAGCAATGACGGTATCGTAACCCTTGGGCAGGCGGCGGATGAAGCTGTCGGCGTGGGCCGCTTTGGCGGCGGCAACGATCTCTTCCTCAGTGGCATCGGGCTTGCCGTAGGCAATGTTCTCCCGCACAGTACCGGCACGCAGCCAGGTCTCCTGCAGCACCATGCCGTAGCTGCCGCGCAGGGAGGCGCGGGTCAGGCTGCGGATATCGTTCCCGGCCACCTCAATGGAGCCGCCGTTGACATCGTAGAACCGCATGAGCAGGTTGATGAGGGTGGTCTTGCCGCAGCCGGTGGGGCCGACGATGGCGATGCGCTGGCCGGGCTTCACATCCAGATCCAGGCCCTCGATGAGGGGGCGGTCCGGCAGGTAGCGGAAGGAAACGTCCTTCAGCTCCACATGGCCGTCGGTCTCCAGCACCTTGGCGTTCTCCGCCTCGGGCACCTGGTCCTCGGCATCCAGCAGCTCGAACACACGGGCCGCGCAGGCCAGTGCGTTCTGCAGCTCGGTGACCACGCCGGAGATCTCGTTGAAGGGCTTGGTGTACTGGTTGGCATAGTTCAGGAAGATGCTCAGCTGGCCGATGGTGATGCCGCCCGCCACAGCGTAAACGGCACCCACCAGACCGACACCTGCATAAACGATGTTGTTCACAAAGCGGGTAGCGGGGTTGGTCATGCTGGAGAAGAAGATGGCCTTCAGGCTCACGCTCTGCAGGCGGCCATTCACCTCGTCAAAGGCGGCAAGGCTCTCGGCCTCATGGCCAAAGGCCTGCACGACTTTCTGCCCCTCGATCATCTCGTTGACCAGGGCGGTCTGCTCACCGCGCACGGTGCTCTGGCCCTGGAAATACTTGTAGCTACGCTTGGCAAGGAAGCTTGCCACCACCAGGCTCAGCGGGGTGATGCAGACCACCACCAGCGTGATGGGCACATTCTCACTGAGCATGAACAGCAGGGTACCAAGGATGGTCAGCACGCCGCTGAACAGCTGGGTAAAGCCCATGAGCAGGCCGTCCGCAAAGGTGTCCACATCGGCGACCATGCGGCTGACGATATCGCCGGAGGGGTGGCTGTCCAGATAAGAGAGCGGCAGGGTCTGGATCTTACGGAGCGCGGCGTTGCGCAGGTCCCGGCTGACCGAGAAGGTGATGCGGTTGTTGCAGACACTCAGCAGCCACTGGGCCAATGCAGCCACCACGGCCACGATCACGATTTCCACCACGATGCGCAGAACACCGTTGAAGTCCACATTCCCCTTGCCCAGCATCATATCAATGGCACTGCCGCAGAGGATGGGGATATACAGCTGGGCAGCCACGCTCACAGCGGCCACGATCAGACTGCACACCACAAAAAAGCCGTAAGGGCGGATCTTTTCCAGCACCCGCCGAAGCGTTGCGTTGCGCTGTTCCGGGGTCAGCTTACTCTTTGCTTTTGCACTCATTTCTGCGCATCCCCTTTCTTGAACTGGCTGGCGTAGATCTCCTCGTAAACGGGGCAGGTCTTCAGCAGATCGGCGTGCCTGCCCAGACCCACCATCCTGCCGTCATCCAGCACAATGATCTGGTCGGCGTGCTGCAGGCTGGCGGCACGCTGGCTCACGATGAACACGGTCAGGTCACCGGGCAGAGCGGCCAGCGCCTTGCGCAGGGCCGCATCGGTGGCGTAATCCAGCGCGCTGGCGCTGTCGTCCAGGATCAGGATCTCGGGCTTGCCCACCAGCGCACGGGCAATGGTCAGGCGCTGCTTCTGGCCGCCGGACAGGTTCCGGCCGCCCTGCTCCACAGGCTCGTCCAGCCCAAGGGGCTTTGCCCTGACAAAATCCGCAGCCTGCGCAGTCTCCAGTGCGGCCCACAGATCAGCGTCCGCCGCGTTTTTGTTGCCCCACAGCAGGTTGGAGCGGATGGTGCCGCCAAACAGCTGGGCTTTCTGCATCACGACTGCCACACTGCCGCGCAGAGCCGCGCGGGGGTACTCCTGCGCCGGACGGCCCAGGATCTCCACGGTGCCCTCCGTGGCATCATAGAAGCGGGGGATCAGGTTGATGAGGCTGGATTTGCCGCTGCCCGTGCCGCCGATGACACCAATGGTCTGGCCGCGCTTTGCGGTAAAACTGATATCGGTCAGGCTGGGGGCACCGGCACCGGCGTAGGTCAGGCTGACATGGTCGAACCGCACAGCATCCCCGGCCTTGTCTGCAGGTGCCTCCCCCTTGAGCGCAGCGGGGAATTCCATGCCCGGTTCGGTGTCCAGCACAGCCTGCACACGGCCGGCACAGGCCAGCGCCTTGCTCACCTGCACGATGAGGTTTGCCAGTTTGACCAGCTCCACCAGGATCTGGTTCATGTAGTTCACCAGCGCGATCACATCACCGGAGGCCATGCCGCCCACATTGATCTCGATGCTGCCCACATAGAGCAGAGCCACAATGGCCAGATTGATGATGACGTAGGTCAGCGGGCTCATCAGGGAGGAGATGTGGCCCACATGGAGCTGCATCCGGGTCAGCAGGTCGTTGGCCGACTCAAAGCGGTCGATCTCGCTCTGCTCCTTATCAAAGGCGCGGACCACGCGCACACCGGTCAGGTTCTCGCGGGTCAGGCCCAGCACACGGTCCAGCCGGGCCTGGGCCGTTTTGTACAGCGGGTTGGTGATGACCATGACCCCGAACACCACCACGCTCAGCAGCGGGATGGCGACCACAAAGATCCAGGCGGCCCGCACATTCACGGTGAACGCCATGATCATGGCACCAACCACCACGAACGGGCTGCGCAGGAACAGGCGCAGGAAGAGGTTCAGACCGCTCTGCACCTGATTGATGTCACTGGTCATGCGGGTGATGAGGGTGCTGGTGCCCATGGTGTCCATCTCGGTAAAGCCAAGCCTCTGGATGTGCTCAAACAGGGCATGGCGCAGGGAGGTGGAGTAGCCCACCGCCGCCTTGGCCGAGAAATACTGGGCCGTCAGGCTGCAGGCAAGGCCCACAACGGCCAGCAGCAGCAGGATGCCGCACCGCACAAGGATATAGTGGAAATCATGTGCTGTAATGCCCACGTTGACGATGTCTGCCATGACCAGCGGCACAAACAGGTCGAACGTGGCTTCCAGCATCTTGAACAGCGGTGCAAGCACAGCCTCGCGCTTGTAGCCGTTCAGGTGGGTAAGCATTTTATTCAAGGGGTGATTCTCCTTTCCCAGTGATAGCGGGTGTAAACTTCACAGCTCTTTATTATAGTACAGGAAATGCAAAAAAGCCAGTACAAATCACGCCATTGCGCACCGTGCCCTGCCAGAACAAGGAAAGGGACTGCCGCACAGGGGGAGACCCCAGTGCAGCAGTCCCTTTTCATAGGAGGGTATGATTTGGAGAACAATGAGCGGCATCGGGTTTCCGGGCCTTTTTGTAGCGGTACATCTCCCGGTCGGCCCGATTCTTCACAGCCAGCACATCCTCCCCCAAAAAGGGAGCTGAACCAAAGGACACCGTGGGCAGAAAATCCACGGCCTTTCGCCGCTGTTCCAGCTGGCGCACAAACTCCTGCGCGCACTGGGCCTCCCGGTCTGCATTTTCCATCAGCACACAGAACTCGTCACCGCCGGTGCGGTAGCAGTAGCCGCTGCGGGCATAGACTTTTTTGATGCAGCGGCCGATCTCGGCCAGGCAGAGATCTCCCTGCAGGTGGCCGTAGCGGTCGTTGATCTGCTTGAAGTCGTCCACATCGAACACCACCAGCACCCCGCCGCGGCGGCGCATCTCAGCAGTGCGGTTCAGATAGCTGTTCTGATTCAGCAGCCCGGTAAGGGCATCCAGCTGGTTCCACATCTCGCTGCAGTAGATAAAGTACAGCACCGACAACAGGGTAACGCACAGCCATGTAACGTGGAGGTCCGGCAGTGTCACCTGAATGATGGTCTCAATGAGCAGAAAGATCATCAGGGGGTAGATCAGCGCCCGGCTGCGATTCTGAAATTCCCGCGCCGTGACAATGGTGGACACCGAGAGATACACGATGGCCGCAAAATACAGGATGATATAAATATAGAAGTATTGCCCACGGGAATAAACGTTGTCGGCGCTGACGGAGAACACCAGCCCGGCGGGGATGGACAGAGCAAGGAACAGCAGGTAGCACGCCTCGCAGCACACCGCCGCCCTGAACCAGCGGTTCATCCTCTTTTTCCGGTCCATGACATACACAAGACAGAGACACACTCCCGGGGACAGGCCGAACCCCAGATAGTTGGACAGGATGTTCAGCCAGCGGTAGCCCGCCGGGGTGCCATCCACCGCCAGTGTCACCACCTCCAGCACCGAGATCGCCGCGATCAGCGCAAAAGCAAGGAAAAATCCCTGCTTCTGCTTTTTGTTCAGGGACTCGCTGAGCTTTGTGAGGATGCACATGAAGCTCAGCACAAAAAGGTCAATGGCCGTTAATACATAAAAATATCCATTCATTGTGGCTTGTTTCACCCTTTGGACTTCTGTGATCTGGTCAGCGCGCCGACCACCTCACAATGGGCGGTCTGGGGGAAGAGATCAACAGGGGTAAAGCCCTCGGCGCGGTAGCCTTTGGCGGTCAGGAGGGCAAGATCGCGGGCCATGGTCTCGGGGTTGCAGCTGACATAGACCACCCGTTTGGGGGCCATGCGGGCCACGCTCTCGATGAACTGGGGGGTGGAGCCTTCGCGGGGCGGGTCCATGAAAATGACATCTGCTCTCTGCCCGGCGGCCGCCGCTTCTGTGATCCACTGGGTGGCATCGGCGGCAAAGAAGCGGGCGTTTTTCACATCGTTGTGCCTTGCGTTGCCGATGGCATCCCGGACTGCATCCCGGTTCAACTCCACGCCCACCACCTGCTTTGCCCTGCCGCTGGCGGTCAGACCGATGGTACCAATGCCGCAGTAGGCATCCAGCACCACCTCTTTGCCGGTCAGGCGGGCGGCTTCCACAGCCAGACCATACAGCACCTCGGTCTGGTCATGGTTGATCTGGTAGAAGCTCCGGGGGCTCAGGGCATAGGTCTTGCCGCAGAGGGTATCCAGAATGAAGCCCTTGCCGTAGAGCACCTTTTCCTCTTCGCCCAGCACCACGCTGGTGCGGCGGGGGTTGTAGTTCTGCACCACAGTGGTCACGGGGACATGGCGCTTTTCGGCTTCGGCCAGCAGGGCGCGGACAAAGTTTTTTGCCCCGGGCAGAACCGGCTGGGCTGTCACCAATACCACCATCACCTGCCCGGACACCACGCCGCGCCGCAGCAGGCAGTGGCGGAGCAGGCCGGTGCCCTTGTCCTCATTGTAAGGCTGGTAGCGGCAGGCGCTGGCCGCCGCCCGCACCGCCTGCATCACGGTGTCCAGCACTTCGTCCTGCAGCAGGCAGCTTTCCACGGGCAGCACTTTATGCGTGCCTGCCGCATAGATGCCGGACACCAGTTTCCCGCCGGGGCCCGCTGCAAAGGTAGAGATCACCTTATTGCGGTAATGGCAGGGGTTTTCCGCGCCCCGGATGGGAGCCACCGGGCCGTATTTTCCCACCAGCTTACGGACAGCGGCCTCTTTCTGTTTCAGCTGCTCGGCATAATCCAGCCCCAGCATTGGACAACCGCCGCATTTTTTTGCTTTCAATCTGCACTCCATCGTATATCCTTCCGCCTCTTGACAAAACAAGAAAAAATCACTATACTACAAATAGAAAAGGCACTGCGACAAGCGGTCAGCCCTTTTAGGTTTGAGGTTTAACTAGAAAACCGTCACCGGCCAGGGTGGCGGTTTTCGCTTTTCACCTTGATGGTAAATACCAGTCCAAAAATATGGAACGTCAAAGTAATAGGCATTGCTCTCACCTCCTTCCGGAAGTGTGGGCTCCCCGCCTGCCGTTATGTGCAGTACCTTTTCGCATTTGATTTTAACACATCTTTCGACCGAATGCAACGAAAAAGCTCCCGTGATGGGAGCTTTTTCGTTTTTCCGTCACCCATAGGGATCGTACAGGTCGTATTCTTCTGCCTCCTGATGCTGCTCCTCCAGCACCCGGATGGCCTGTTCCAGCTGGCTCTGGGAAGCGCCGCTCTCGCTGGCAAGGGCGCGGACCGCTTCGGGCAGGCTGCCGCCGAACAGGGTGTCCATCCGCTGGCGCATGGCCGCAACGCAATAGGCCCGGCGGGTGACCGTGGGCAGATAGGTGTTCTGGCTCCCCGCCTTGCCGCCCTTGACCCAGCCCTTTTCCTCCAGACGGTACAAAAAGTTGAGCACCGTGGCCGGGGCCCAGCCGGTGGCGGTCAGCTTTTCGCTGATATCCCGCCGGGTGGCCGGGGCGGGGCAGTCCCAGAGCGCCAGCAGCACCTGCTCCTCGGCGGCAGAGAGTGGTTTCAGTCTGTCTGAAAGTCCGTACACCGG
Source organism: Faecalibacterium sp. Marseille-Q4137 (assembly GCF_017377535.1). Taxonomy (NCBI): domain Bacteria; kingdom Bacillati; phylum Bacillota; class Clostridia; order Eubacteriales; family Oscillospiraceae; genus Faecalibacterium; species Faecalibacterium sp. Marseille-Q4137. The sequence continues at coordinate 22,834 of NZ_JAFREK010000028.1, read as the reverse complement.
TTTCACCTCCGATTTTTTGCTTTTACATTTGTCTTATTTCAGCACGATTATACCACACCCGGCACAAACAGACAAGCAGTAAAAGTAAGGAGCCATGCGGTAAAATCAGCATATTTTTACATTTGTCTTAAAAAGTGTTCTTTATTCAAGGACAGTTGTGTGTTTTGTGCGTTCAAGGCAGGCAGAGCAGTCCCATCTTTGTGCAAAGATGCTCTTGTTTTTGCACCCCCGGAACCGGTATACTACGGACAAATCAAGCACACATCTGCCGCAGATGAGAGCGGCGGTACGGATAGGAAAGGGAGAGTTCCATATGGCACGAGTATACAACTTCAGCGCAGGCCCCAGCATGTTACCGGAAAAGGTGCTCCGTCAGGCACAGGCAGAGCTGCTGGAATACGGCGATTCCGGCCAGAGCGTGATGGAGATGAGCCACCGCAGCAAGTGGTTCGATGCCATCATCACTGAAACCGAAGCCACCCTGCGCCGGGTGATGAACATCCCTGACAACTACAAGGTCGGTTTCTTCCAGGGCGGTGCCACCCAGCAGTTTGCCATGGTGCCCCTGAACTTTATGACCACTGGCAAGGCTGATTATCTGGTCACCGGCAATTTTTCGAATCTGGCTGCCAAGGAGGCCGCCAAGTTCGGCGAGGTGAAGATCGTTGCTTCCAGCAAGGACAAGAACTTCACCTACATCCCCGATGTCAACGCCATCGACTACGACAAGGACGCAAGCTACATCCACATCTGCCAGAACAACACCATCTTCGGCACCCAGTACGTTGAGGTACCTCAGGTGGAGGGTGTGCCGCTGGTGGCGGACATGAGCTCGATGATCCTCTCCAAACCTGTGGACGTGAACAAGTATGGCTGCATCTACTTTGGCGTGCAGAAGAACGTAGCCCCCGCCGGCATGGCCATTGCCATTGTCCGGGACGACCTGCTGGGCCACGCCGCCGACACCGTGCCCACCATGATGAACTACACCACCCTGCTGGCCAAGGACAGCATGTACAACACGCCCCCCTGCTGGTGCATCTACATGACCGGCTTGGTGCTCAAGTATCTGGAAAACGACATCGGCGGTCTGGAAAACATGCAGAAGATCAACGAAGCCAAGGCCAAGATCCTGTACGATTATCTGGACGGTCAGGAGTTCTTCCACAACCCTGTGGAGCACCGCTACCGCAGCACGATGAATGTCACCTTTACCAGCCCCGACCCCGACATGGACAAGAAGTTCTGCGCCGAAGCCGCCGAAGCCGGTTTTGTCAACCTGAAGGGCCACCGTCTGGTGGGCGGTATGCGCGCTTCCATTTATAATGCAATGCCCACCGAAGGCGTAGAGAAGCTGGTGGACTTCATGGAGAAATTCCGCAAGGCAAATGCCTGATTTGTGTATAGGAGATAGGAAAGTATGTTTACGATCAAGACCCTGAACGCCATCAGCCCGGTGGGCCTGGCAAAGCTGAACAAGAACCTGTTTGATGTTTCGGTGGACACCGATGTCCCCGATGGCATTCTGGTGCGCAGCGCTGACCTGCTGAACACCACCTTCAACGACAACCTGCTGGCCATTGCCCGTGCTGGTGCCGGTGTGAACAATATCCCGCTGGATCGCTGCTCGGAGCAGGGCATCGTGGTGTTCAATACCCCCGGTGCCAACGCCAACGCCGTGGCTGAGCTGGTCATTGGGATGCTGATCGCAGGCAGCCGCAATGTGGCCGCCGCCGCCCAGTGGTGCCAGGGCCTGACCGGCGACCCCGCCATGGCCAAGACCGTGGAAAAGGGCAAGAAAAAGTTTGTGGGCAACGAGATCAAGGGCAAGACGCTGGGTGTCATCGGTCTGGGTGCCATCGGTTCCCGGGTGGCCAACTGCGCCATTGAGCTGGGCATGGAGGTCTACGGCTACGACCCCTACATCTCTATTGATGCCGCCTGGAACCTTTCCAGCCAGGTACACCACTGCGTGAACCTGAACGACATGCTCCCTCTGTGCGACTACATCACCCTCCATGTTCCTTACCTGCCCACCACCAAGGATACCATCAACACCCAGACCCTGGCCCTGTGCAAGGACGGCGTGAAGATCCTGAACTACGCCCGCGGTGAGCTGGTGAACACCGCAGCCCTGCTGGAGGCCATGGAGACGGGCAAGGTCTCCGGCTACATGACCGACTTCCCCACTGAGGCCATTCTGGGCAAGCCCGGCATCGTCTGCACCCCGCATCTGGGTGCTTCCACGCCGGAAGCCGAGGACAACTGTGCCGCAATGGCCGCGCAGGAGATCAGCGATTACCTCAAGAACGGCAACATCACCCACTCGGTGAACATGCCCGAGGTGCATCAGCCCCGTGCAGGCGGCAAGCGCATCTGCATCATCCACAAGAACGAGCCCGGCATGATCAGCCAGATCACCGCCCTGACCACCGAAGCGGGCCTGAACATTGAAAACATGGTGAACAAAAGCAAAAAGAACATGGCTTACACCATGCTGGACGCGACCGGTGCCGTGGACGGCAGGCTGGCTGAGAAGCTGGCCGCCATCCCTGCCGTCATCCGGGTGCGCATCCTGTAACACTGCCAACCCTTAGCTTTCCCCTCGCCTCATCTGTTCATGGGCGGGGGGATTTTTTTGGTACAGCGTACTGTCGGGCCAGCGGTGTATTCCCCCGCAAGTGATACGGGGCATTCCATCCCCCGCCCAACTGCCTGCGGCAGTCGGGTCCCACCCTCCGGACACTTGCTTGGGGAACACCCCGCCGTCCCTCCGGGCAGGTCTGCTGATATAAAAATCCCCCCTGCCGTTATACAGCAGAGGGGAGAAAGAAGATCAGAGTGTTTACAGCTTTTTGCCAGTCAGGAGCTCATAAGCTTCCTCGTACTTGGCAATGGTCTTGTCGATGACATCCTGAGGCAGATCGTAGTTGCTGTCGGGATTGGCCTTGAGCCAGTTGCGGACGAACTGCTTATCGAAAGAGGGCTGGCCGTGGCCGGCCTCATAGCCCTCCAGCGGCCAGAAGCGGCTGGAATCGGGGGTGAGCATCTCATCGCCCAGCACCACGTTGCCGTTCTCATCCAGACCAAACTCGAACTTGGTGTCGGCAATGATGATGCCGCGGCTCAGGGCATACGCGGCGCACTTCTTGTACAGGGCAATGGTGTAGTCCCGCAGCTTGGTGGCGTAGTCCTCGCCGTGGCCGGGGAACTGCTTTTCCAGCACCTCAATGCTCTTTTCGTAGCTGATGTTCTCATCGTGGTCGCCGATCTCAGCCTTGGTGGAAGGAGTGTAGATGGGCTCGGGCAGCTGCTGGGATTCCTGCAGGCCCTCGGGCAGGCGGATGCCGCAGACGGTGCCGTTCTGCTGGTAGCTGGCCCAGCCGCTGCCGGTGATGTAGCCGCGCACGATGCACTCGATGGGCAGCATGGTCAGCTTGCGGCACTTCATGCTCCGGCCCTCAAAGGCAGGCGTGCGGAAGAACTCGGGCATATCGGCGGTATCCACGCTCAGCATGTGGTTGGGCAGAACATCCTTGGTGTAGTCGAACCAGAATCTGCTCATCTGGGTCAGCACCTTGCCCTTGTTGGTCACTTTATTTTTCAGGATCACATCAAATGCAGAGATACGATCGGTGGCAACCATAATGAGGCTGTCGCCATTGTCATAGATCTCGCGGACTTTGCCTTCCTTGATGGGCTTGAATTCAGTCATAGCAAACACTCCATTTTTCCTGATAGCTCTTTCATCAACGTCCTCGCCCGCTCCGGCATTGCAAAGCAACGAAGGGCAGGGTGAGCCGTTTTCCGTTTACCTATTCAGTCTATCACACTTACTGTCCGTTTGGAAGAAACAGATTCCAAGGAAAATCGCCCGCAATTTTCGATTTCTTCGTGAAAAGTGTCAAAAATCAGCAACATTTTTCGTCGAATTGACGGCTAAAGTCGTACTTTCCCGGTTGACAGCGGCTCAGAACATGGTATCATTGAAGTATCAGAATTCAACTGCATCAGGAGGTAAGACCTATGGGCAAATTCCCGAAAGACTTTTTGTGGGGCGGTGCCACTGCCGCCAACCAGTGCGAAGGCGCTTACAACGAGGGCGGGCGCGGCCTGTCCAGTGTGGACGTGGTACCCTTTGGCCCCGACCGCTTCCCCGTGGCGCTGGGCCAGCTGAAGATGCTGGACTGCGATGCCGAGCACTTCTACCCCTCCCACGAAGCCATTGATATGTACCACCACTTCAAGGAGGACATCAAGCTCTTTGCCGAGATGGGCTTCCGCTGCTACCGCCTGTCCATTGCCTGGACCCGCATCCTGCCCAACGGCGATGACGCGCAGCCCAACGAAGAGGGCCTGCGCTTCTATGAGGAGCTCTTTGATGAGTGCCACAAGTACGGCATTGAGCCGCTGGTGACCCTGTGCCACTTTGATACCCCCATTGCCCTGATCAAAAAGTACGGCGGCTGGAAAGACCGCCGGATGGTGGATGCCTACGCCCACTACTGTGAGGTGCTGTTCCAGCGCTTCCGGGGCAAGGTCAAGTACTGGCTGACCTTCAACGAGATCAACATGCTGCTCCACATGCCCTTTATGGGAGCAGGTCTGCTCTTTGCGCCCGGCGAGAACGTGCAGCAGGTCAAGTATCAGGCCGCTCACCACGAGCTGGTGGCCAGCGCAAAGGCCGTCAAGCTAGCCCATGCCATCATGCCCGATGCCATGGTGGGCTGTATGCTGGCCGCCGGTCAGTTCTACCCCCGCACCTGCGCCCCTGCCGATGTGCAGGCCGCTGCCGAGGCCGACCGCGACAACTACTTCTTCATTGATGTCCAGTCCCGCGGCGAATACCCTGTCTGGGCCAAAAAGCGGATGGAGCGTGCAGGCATCGCCCTGCAGGTGGAGCCGGGCGACGAGCAGCTACTGAAAGAGGGCACGGTGGACTTCATCTCCTTCAGCTACTATTCTAGCCGCTGCACCACTGTGGACCCCGAACTGATGAACAAGGCCAGCGGCAATGCCATCATGGATGCCGTCAAGAACCCCTACCTCAAGGCCAGCGATTGGGGCTGGGCCATCGACCCGGTGGGCCTGCGCATCACCATGAACAGCCTGTATGACCGCTACCAGAAACCGCTCTTCATCGTGGAGAACGGTCTGGGTGCGGTGGACAAGGTGGAAGCAGATGGTTCCATCCACGACACCTACCGCATCGACTACCTGCGGGCCCACATTGAGCAGATGGAAAAGGCCATCAACGAGGACGGCCTGCCCCTGCTGGGCTACACCACCTGGGGCCCCATCGACCTGGTCAGTGCTTCCACCGGCGAGATGAAGAAGCGGTACGGCTTCATCTATGTGGACAAGGACAACGAGGGCAAGGGCACGCTGGCCCGCAGCCGGAAGGACAGCTTCTACTGGTATAAAAAGGTCATCGCCTCCGACGGCGAAGATCTGGCCTGAGCCAACTGTGAGGAAAGGAATCATAGCACAAGATGACGACACCCCAAATCATTGCGCACCGCGGTGCATCCTATCTGGCCCCTGAGAACACGCTGGTCGCCTTCCGCAAGGCGATGGAGATCGGCGCAAACGGCGTGGAAATGGATGTACAGAAGACCTACGACAACGAGCTGGTCATCCACCACGACTACATGGTGGACATGCACACCGACATCTCCGGCCAGATCTACGACCTGACCATGGGCGAGCTGAAGGCTCTGGATTTCGGCAGCTGGAAAGATGCCATCTACGCCAACGAGAGGATCGCAACGCTGCAGGAAGCGCTGGAGCTCTGCGCCGACATGGAGGGCACGCAGGTACAGCTGGAACTGAAAAGCCCACTGCAGGACGACCCCGACTTTGTGCCCCGGGTGCTGGATGCGGTCCGCGCCGCCGGGCTCACCGACCGACTCACCCTCATCTCCTTCCACCACTCCCAGCTGCGTCAGGCAAAGCAGCTGATGCCTGAGCTGAAGGTAGGCGCGCTGACCTACGGCGCTTTCCTCAGCATGGTGCTGCCTCCGCCGGTGGTGTGGAAGGATCTGGGTCTTGTGAACAGCATGGATGAGCCCTTCAGCGAGGAAAACTGCATCGACCTGCGGAACAATCTCATCTACCGCACTGTGGCTGACAAGGTCGATATGCTCCGTGCCAACTTCCCCGGCGAGACCGTGGAGCAGGTCATCGGCCATCTGGAGGAGCAGGCGGATGTGGCTGCCTACATCAAAACGCTGGATTTCCCCGTGGATATCGTCAGCTGCGAGTATCACACCGCCTATTCCAACCCCGAGCTTGTGAACCAGCTCCACGCCATGGGCATCCAGGCCGCGTTCTGGACCGTGGACACCCAGGACGCAGTCCGTTCCCTGCTGCCCCTTGGCCCTGACTGCATCGTCACCAACCGGCCTGACCGCGTGCGGGAATGGGTGAATGCGGAAATGAGGAAATAAAAAGATCACAAAACGTCCCCGTGCAGGATATCAAAACTGCACGGGGACGTTTTCTATGTCAGCACCGCATTATCTGATGTCCGGCATCGTTATGACGGCGCTCTCCTTGCGAGCACGCTCTGCGCAGAAAACGCCCAGATGCCCATTGATCGAATCTTTGATCGTTGTGCAGGAGATGGAAGGCTCCTCCCCCTGAAGCACATGAACAAAGTCCTCCACCAGCCGCAGGTCGCCGCCGCCATGAGAGCCTGTCATGCCGCTCTTATCTCCACCGATCTTCAGGTCTACCACTTCCTCGTTCCAGCCCTTCTCGCTGGCGGTATCTATGGTGCGCACAGTGAAAACCGAATCGTCAAACACGCCCTTGATCTCACCCTTTGTACCAATGATGTGGATATTGCGCTCCGGTTTCGCTGTGCCGCCGATCATGTTCAGGGTCGCAGTTGCGCCATCCGCAAAATTCATCAGCACCGATTGATGATCCACCACCGTATGTTCACAATCCCACACACAGCGTCCATGGATATTGTCTGTCATCAGCGACTTACGCTTGTCCTCCAGCGTCGGATTCTCAATATTCTCCAGGCAGTCCCATACATAAAACGCCCACCGATCCGGGTGATCCAGATAATGCTTTTTAGCAGAGTACAGACAAGTCTCCTCGCACTGGCAATCCACCAGGCAGCGCTTGCCTGCCCCTGCGGGCTTTTTGGCAGGATCAAACTGGAAGTCACTTCCAAAGCTTGCGATCTGTTTGGGCGAAACGCCGCTCTTCAGCCACATAATGAGATCCATGTCATGGCAGCACTTTGCCAGCAGCATCGGAGCCCCGCATTTTTCCTCGTTGCCCCATTTGCCGCGCACAAAGGAGACAGCCAGGTGATGGTAGCTGACATGCTCCGTGGCCTGAATATTGATAATGTCACCGATCTCCCCGCTCAGCAGTCTCTGCTTGATTGCGACATAGAAGGGCGCATACCGCAGAACGTGGCAGATCATCACCTTCCGCCCGGTCTCTTTTACAACCTTATATAAATAGTTTACTTCCTCCTCGCTGATCGCGAAGGGCTTTTCCAGCAGCATATCATATCCTGCACGCAGGAGCGGAACCGCAGTGGGCACATGCTGGCGGTCCATGGTTCCATTGATCACCGCGTCTGCCAGCTTGGGCCTTTCTGCCAGCTCCTCAGCGTTCTTGAAGCACATCTCCTCCCCGAAGCCATGCATCTCCGCAACCTTTTTCCGCCGGATCGGATCCGGATCTGCTACGCCCACGATCTTCAGCTCGTCCGGGTGTTCCAGCGCATACAGGCTGTACAGGATCGCCCGATGGCCAGCGCCCACGATGATGGCTGTGATTTGTTTCCTCATAGTTTCTCTCTTCCTTTCTTTTGAATGGGTCTCCGATTCCAATTTTGTTTCCAGCATATCTTTTTGTGCCGAAATCGTCAAGGTGAAGGAGCATGATATTTCATCCTACACCATGACGAAAGGAAGAATAATCGCATCTTTGTGGATATTGTGCAACAATCATGCTCAAAAATGAGAAAATCTTTTGTGCGTTTTGTATCAAAAAATGTTGCAATTCCAAAAAGAACATGATATGCTTCTGAGTAAAGAAAAACCACTGGTCGGCAGCGTACGAGCTGAACGGAGGTTATGGAAGCACGGGGATCTTCCCCGTCCCATTCCATAAATCAAGGAGGAAAAGATTTTATGAAAGAAAGAAAAATCAGCAGACGCGCCGTATGCAGCGCTATGGTTGCTTCTCTGGCATTGGGTGTTCTGGAGGGCTGTGGCAGCTCTTCCTCTACGACTGCTTCTTCTGCTGCCGGTTCCGGAGCAGCTGCTTCCAACGAGCGCATCACCGTGCGCATCCTGAAATCCAAGGCCGCAAACGAGGTTGCTGCCGAGCAGATGGATGTCTGGAAGGTCCTGGGCGAAAAATTCAATATGGATTTTGAATTTGATAACCCCCCGCAGGACAATTACAACGAGCGCCTGAATCTCGTGATGATGGATGCACAGCTGCCGGATATCATTATGGATATGCCCACCACCGAGGTGCTGAAATACGGCGAGTCCGGCGTGATCCTGTCCCTGAACGATTACATCGAGAACAACATGCCCAACCTGAAGAAGGAGATCGACAAGCGGGACGGTGTCGAAAAAGCACTGACTTACAGCGACGGCAATATTTATTATATGCCCATGCTGGATGAGAAGGTCTCCGGCAATATGCCCTACATCGTCCGCACCGACTGGCTGGAAAAGCTGGGCATCGAAAGCCCCGTGACCCTGGAGGACTGGGAGAACTACTGGCATCTGGTCAAGACCACCGACCTGAACGGCAACGGCACCAACGATGAGATCCCCTTCAGCTCCTACAACATGGATGGCCTGCGGAATTTCTGCACCGCATTCGGCTGCCTGGATGATTTTTATACCGATCCGGACGATGGCGGCAAGGTCCACTACGGCCCCATTGACCCCAAGTATAAAAAGGCTGTGACCTGGATGCACGATATGTATGAGAAGGGCTATATTGATCCCGAGATCATCACCATGGACTACGCTTCCTTCGTGCCGAAGCTGGCCCAGAACGCGGTGGCTTCCTTCTACGGCCCGCTGGGCGGTATGCTGGCTGCACAGAACGCCACCATGCCTGCTTCCTTCCCCGGCTTCCATGTGGAAGCAACCGTGCCCCCCAAGGGCGATGCACAGATCCACTCCTATATCGATCAGGAGCCCCGTGCAGTCGCAGCGGCTACCATCACCGCAAGCTGCAAGAACGTTGACCGCGTGGTCGCTCTGCTGGATTACATGTACAGCGCCGAGGGCACCCTGCTGATCAACATGGGTATTGAGGGCACTCACTACACCATGGAGAACGGCAAGCCGATCTTCACCGATTATGTAATGAAGAACCCTGACGGCCTGTCTCCCAAGAATGCGATCGGCACCTTCACCTTTGCACAGAGCTCCGGCCCGTTCATTCTGAGCCAGGACGAGGTCACGCAGCTGGATGATGATTCTGTCAACCGCGCAAAGCAGGACTGCATCATTCCCTTCCTGGAAGAATCCAAGAAGTACGTCATTCCCGGCTCCACCTCCTTCTCCTCTGAGGATGATGCCGTCCGTCGTGCAGTGATGGCCGACGTGGATACTTACGTTGACGAGATGATCATCAAGTTTGTTTCCGGCCGTGAGCCGCTGTCCAACTGGGACACCTACGTTGAAAAGGTCAATGGCATGGGCATTGCAGAGGTCATCGATATCTACCAGAAAACTCTGAATGGCTGATGCCTCAGCAGGCAACTATTTTTTGATCCAGTAAAATAACGGCCGGGGCAGGAACACCCTGTTCCCGGCCTATTTTTTCCTGGGTTCTTCAGAACGAAAACAGGAGAATACCACCATGAAAACTGCCACCGCAGCAAAACCGATCACACTGCCAACAGCGAATCGCCTTGATCATGCCTGCAAAAAGTTCTGGCGCAGCCGCTATCTGCTTTTGATGCTGCTGCCCGCCCTGATCTGGTATATCGTGTTCATGTACGCGCCCATGTACGGCGCGCAGATCGCTTTCCGTGATTTCTCTCCCGTACTGGGCATCACGGGCAGCAAGTGGGTCGGCTTCAAATATTTCACCCAGTTCTTTAAATCCGAGTATTTTGGCCGTCTGATCAAAAACACACTTGGCATCAGCCTGTATTCAATTATTGTGGGCTTTCCCATTCCCATCATTCTGGCTCTGCTGATCAACGAAGTCCGCGGTAAATTCTTCAAACGCAGCGTACAGACCGTGGTGTATCTGCCCCACTTCATCTCCGCTGTGGTCGTTGTCAGTATTCTGAGTGCCCTGCTTTCTCCTTCCAGCGGCCTGATCAACCAGCTGATCACCGCCTTTGGCGGTACGCCAATCCACTTTATGGCCGAGCCCAAGTACTTCAAGACGATCTATGTTCTTTCTGACATCTGGCAAAGCGCCGGCTACGGTTCCATTGTGTACATGGCGGCACTGACCGGCATCGACCCCTCTCTCTACGAGGCCGCCACCGTTGACGGTGCTTCCAAATGGGACAAGCTGATCCACATCACGCTGCCCGGCCTGCTGCCCACGATCATCATCATGCTGATCCTCCGCATGGGCTCTATTTTCTCGGTCGGCTATGAAAAGATCATGCTGATGTACAACCCTGCAACCTATGAGACTGCCGATGTGATCTCCACTTACGTTTACCGCCGTGCCTTTGAGAGCGGCGATTACAGCTTCTCCGCGGCTGTGGGCCTGTTCAATTCTGTGATCAATTTTACCATTATCATGCTGTTCAACAAGTTCAGCAAAAAGATCAGTGAGGTGAGCCTGTGGTGATGAAAAAGAATATTGATGCGATGAATCACCCCACGAAAGTGAAGGAAAGCATCGGGGAACGAATCTATACCATTGTTGTGTATCTGCTGCTGATTCTGATCAGCGCAACCATCATTCTGCCGCTTCTGCACATCATCAGCGGCTCGTTCAGTGATCCCATGCAGCTGCTGACAGGCAATGTTTCCTTCTGGCCCAAAGGCTTTACGACCTCCATGTATGAGAAGGTTCTGAAGGATGCCAGCATCTGGAAGGGTTATCTGAACACGATCCTGTATACCGTGCTGGGCACCCTGATCAGCGTGACCCTTACCGCCTGCGCCGCCTACCCCCTGTCTCGCAAGGATCTGTTCGGTCGCAATATCTTTATCAGCCTTTTCATCTTTACCATGTTTTTCAACGGCGGCATGATCCCCACTTACCTGATCATTCAGAAGCTGGGCATGCTGAATAAGATCTGGGCGCTGGTGCTGCCTTCCGCCATCAGTACCTATAACATGATCATCATGCGCACCTTCTTTGAAAACACCATCCCGAATGAGCTGATCGAGGCCGCAGCCTTAGACGGCTGTAACGATATCACGACCTTCTTCCGCATTGTTCTTCCGCTTTCCGGTGCAGTGTTCGCCGTTATGGCGCTGTTCTACGGCGTTGCGCAGTGGAACAGCTGGTTCCCGGCATTGCTGTACATTCGGGATCGTTCTCTGTACCCTTTGCAGATGATCCTGCGCGAGGTCCTGATCCAAAGCGACATCGGCAACATGGCCGGTTCCACCGGTGATGTCGAGGTCATCGGCGATGGTCTGAAATATGCCACCATGGTGGTTTCCACCCTGCCGATCATGTGCCTGTATCCGTTCCTGCAGAAGTACTTTGTTGCCGGTGTTACCATTGGCGCGGTCAAGGGCTGATGGGAGGATACCACACCATGCAATCACATGATCTTTCCTTGCCTGCGTGGGGCCCCTACACCAAACGATACAGCGGCATTTCCCATGTTCCTGCGGCCAACGATGGCGTTCGATTTGACCTGTCCGTTTTTCCGGGAATGTATCGCCGCCGGGTCGATGTGCCCAATGTACGGTTTGAGAGCGGCTTTCACCCCTGGGCTGCGGCTCCGGATCTGAGCTGCTACACGTTCCGCCACGAGCTCCTGTGGAAGGATCAGCTGTATGCAGACATCTCTTTTGCTCCCTTGGGGGAGGATGCCCGGTTGATCCGTGCCGAGCTCCACAACAATACAGATGCTCCGCAGAATCTGGTGCTTCATTATATGGCATCCGCCTGGGATCCCGTTCCTTCCTACCGCGGCTTCTCCCTGCCGGGCTGTGAGGTATCCCTGCCGGAAAACGCGGCCTTTGTCTGGGCAAAGGATTATGACACCCTGGATTTTTCCATCCACCGTCCCAATGAATGTCTGACCTGGGATGGTCTGCGCCGGGGCGAAGAAGCCGTTCCCGGCTTTGGTCAGGGATACGGCATTGGCACGGGGTTCGGCTGTTCCGAAGGCAAAGGACCTTTTGGACAGGTCGTGCCCAACGGAAAAGGGGACACCGTTACCTTTACGCTTTCCCTTACCGCGCCCCTGCATACCCCCTGTCTCTGTGTACGGTATTGGAATCCGGCAGATGAGAGTTCCGAGTACGATGTCAATGGTCAGGACACGCTGCGGCTGCCGCCCTGTCAGAAGCCTTCTATTGCCATCCTGCCGCTGAATGCTTCCATTCCCGCCGGGAAATTCACTCTGGCCCTGACTGCTGCCGGTGTTGGAGGGGCGAAGCTGGATTGTCTCGCTCTGTGCGAGCAAGCGGACGCTGGTAGCTTTACCGTTACCCTGCGCGGAGATGGCTTCCGGCCTCAGGCCGAGCCCGCCGCAGATGAGAACTATCTGACCCTGCAGTATCCCCACATTCAGGAGTGCTACGGGATCCTGTGGGATGATATCACCACCCATATTCGCACGATCGAAAACGATGAGCTGGATATCTTTCTGCGTGACACCGTACACGACCATGTAAATGCCACGCTGCGCGGCAACGGAAAAGGGCATTACGTCAATCTCTTTATGGGGCCGATCCCCTTGGAGGCAGGACAGACAAAAGTGATCTATGGAGCGGTCTGTGCTGCTCCGGATGCTTCTGCCGCCGCGCTGCGCTGCCATGAGCTGCTGACGCAGCGCAGCGATTGGGAGCATGTATGGCAGCAGGCTTCTGCCTCCCTTGCAGCACCATCCGCTCTACCGGCTGCCGAATCGCTTGCCTTGGGCCAACAGTTGATGAATGCTGTTCTCTGCACCAACGTTGTGTATCCGGTGTACACGCGGGGACAGTATATCCGCCACTACACTCCCGGACGCTGGTGGGACTGTGTCTACACATGGGATTCCGGATTCATTGGAATGGGCCTGGCTCAGACCAGCCTGCGCAATGCCTTTGACTGCCTGAACACCTACCTGATGCCCCCGGATTCTGTGGATGCTGCTTTTTTGCACCATGGCTCCATGGTGCCAACGCAGTTTTATCTGTATGCCGAGCTGTTGAATCGCACCAGCAGCAGAGAACTTGCCGCCTACTGCTATCCGCGCCTAAAGCTGTACTACCGCTTCTTCACCGGGCAGGAAGGCGGCTCCACTACCGCCAACCTGCACAGCGGCCTGCTGCGTCCCTGGGATTATTTCTATAATTCTGGTGGATGGGACGATTATCCCCCACAGCAGGAGGTCCATCGCCGCCGTTTGCAGGCCAGCTGCGCGCCCGTGGTCACAACTGCCCATGCGATACGCTGTGCAAAGATCCTGGCGTACACCGCCCGCCTGCTGGGCGAGACAACCGACGCAGATGCTTTTGATGCCGATGCGCTTCGCTTGGGGCGCTCCCTGCAGACTGCATGGGACGAGGAAAGCGGTTACTTCGGGTACCTCCTGCACGATCCTTCTGGTGATGCTGCAGATATTCTGCGCACCGAGCAGGGTTTGAACTACGATATGGGCATGGATGGCGCTTCGCCGCTGTTTGCAGGTGCCTGTACAGAACCGCAGAAGGAACTTCTGTGGCAGAAGCTGCAGAGCCCGGAACACCTGTGGTGTGCCTGCGGCCTTTCTACCGTAGATCAGAGTGCGCCGTACTATCGGCGTGACGGCTACTGGAACGGCGCTGTATGGATGCCTTACCAGTGGATGTTCTTCAAATCTGCACTGGATGCGGGCCTTGCCGATTTTGCTTACCGCATTGCCGACACCGCTCTTACCCTGTGGCAGAACGAGTGTGCCGAAAGCTACTGTTGTTTTGAACACTTTATGATCGAAAGCCGCCGTGGTGCCGGCTGGCATCAGTTCAGCGGGCTTTCTTCTCCCATTGTACAGTGGTTTTCCGCTTACTACCGCCCCGGCACCCTCACGACCGGTTTTGATACCTTTGTCCGGCATACGGATTGGGCACCGGACAACAGCGCCTTAAATGCCACGCTGGATTTTACCGCAGCGGGCCGCAGCACTGTTCTGGCTGTTCTGCAGCCGGGTTCCAAGGCTGTTACAGCCTCTGTTCCCTGCACCGTAACCACACGCCATGATGGGCTGCTTGAGCTGACCTTTGCATTGGATGCTCCCTGCACTGTTACCATAAGCATCCATCCCTGAATCCACCTGTAAAAAGAAACGAACGATGTCTGTCCGAATGGGCTGACATCGTTCGTTTTTTTTTTGCGCTGAAATCAGTTATCTCCTTTGCGAACTGCAGAAGGTGAGAGCTGATACTTCCGCCGGAATGCCTTATAGAATGTATTCGCCGTGGAGAAGCCGCACTGTTCTGCAACATCCGTAATATTCAGATCTGTCGTTCTCAGCAGCTGCATCGCATGATCCAGACGCAATTCTTCCACATACTCTGTATAGCTCTTTCCGGTTTGCTCCTTCAGGAATTGCGAAAGATACTTTTTAGAGATCTTGAACTGCTCCGCCGTCATCGCCGCATTGATCTCCGGATTCTGGAAATTCTGTGCCAGCCAGTCCAGAACATTCTTTTGAAGCGCATCATTGTGGCTATGCTTCAAGAATTGCACATGGTTGCAGATCTCCACACAGCAGTCCTGCAGCCGGCTCAGCATCTGGCGGGCAGTCAGTTTAGAGTCATAACTGCACAGATAAGCGATATCCGGACAGCATACCCTTTCCGCCGTGTTCAGCAGAATGCCGCCTGCCGTGTAAAAATCCTGCTTGAAGTTTTCCGGGTCCAGATTATCCACCGAGAACAGTTCACTCAGAAGCGAAACCGCTTCTTCCGTGCATCCGGAAAGCAGATATTCCCGAAGCCGCGCTGCATTGGTTGCATTGACCGTGGTACCGCGCTGCGCACTGCTGTTCCCCAAATAGCAGATCTTCTGTGTTGGATCCGCATAGGCCGCCACATTGCGGGCCTTCCAATAAATATCTGACAGCTGCTCCATTTTCTCAAAAGGATCGCTCAATATCAGGGGAGTTGTCAGATGCAGCGCATCATACAGCTGCTCTGTGCGGAAACACATTTCCCGCAGTTCCTCTGCTTCATCCGTTTCCTGCGTCAGGATCACCAGGATCAGGTCATCTGCCGTTGCCTGTACATAAAATCTCTGCCCGTAAATTTGACGTATCTGCTCTGACACCACCACAGTACGCAGCTCTTCTTTCAGTGAGCACTCGGCGTTTTCCTGAAGAGATGGGATCAGCAGCAGGAAGTTATAGGCTTTCAGCTGCACCGCATCCGTCAGCTGCTGAAGGGATTCCTGACTTACAGATCCTGTGCGCAGCAAGATTTCCATTTTGCCGTGTTCCAGCTCGCTGCGTGAATGCTCCAGTTCCCGCGCCAGTTCATGCTGGCTGTTTACATTACGGAGAAAGATCTCATTCAGCACTTTCCGTGATGCCAGATCCGATTCGTCCAGCGTGTCCAGCATCGGACGCAGGCTGTTCATATCCTCCAGTGTCATGCAGACGCTGATCAATACACAGCCCAGAACGCCCACGATCAGATACAGACAAATTGCACGCTGTACTGCCAACAGACCCGCTTCGTAGAGCGACGGCGGCATTCCAATGACCGCCGTTGCATTCAGAGATGCCACATATCGCGTTGCCATCAGATAGCGCTTTCCCTGATAGGTCTCCCAACCCGTATCATCACTCGTCAGGGAAAGTGTCGTTCCGTCATAGTTGTTTCCCGCCAGGATCGTTCCATCATCGGAAATCAGGCAAAAAAGGCCTTCCTCGCGCCATTGCTGCTGCGAAAGAAACATCGAAACGACATCTTTTTCCTTGATCAGCACCGTCATTGCGCCGCAAAGGCGGCCCGCCGTGTTCACATAGGGCTGATATACTGTGACATACGAATTGCCATAGCTGGAATGCATCAGTTTGACAACATGGGCGGGCTTTATCGTCATGACATCGATCTGATTCTGTGCATCCCATTCCTCCTGAGACACATCCTCATACTCAAGTGCTCCCGGGTAAAAATTGCTATGGCTTTCATACGCGCTCCGGTCATCCAATATGATGCCATTCCGCTCAAATGTAATATAGCTGTATGTGATCACAGAGGAATCGTAGGTCTTATCCTGTAACGATTTGCTTGCTCTCGTCAGTGTCTGATAATCTCCCAGAATACTGTTATCATAACTGCTGGCAAGCAGAGTATACTCCGTTTCGCTGAACAATTTGTTCGTTGTACTGCGAATGTTGCTCAGGCATCGCTCCAACTGGGTGGTGCCGATCGCCAGCATTTCCATCGTGCTGGAGGACTGCGCTTGGATCGTCTGGCGGATCATCAGGCTATACAGAGGAACCACGACCAGGAAGAACCCAACCGGAATACAAAGATACCTTAAAAGCCTTCGGATCCAGTTTCTAACAAACAGTCTCTTACGCATCTGCAAAAGCTCACTCCAAGCAATGATGATTTCTATGGAACTGTTGGCTGCACCTGTAAGGCGTTTATGGAGCTGGTGCATACAGCACAGATCCTCCCTCCGCGATTTCGCAGCATCTTTTTAATTATTTTACCACAGAAGGATTTTTTCCTCAACATTTTTATTGATTTGTAACAAAAATCCACTTTATCACCATGATTTTCAATGCTTGAAAATCTCTATCAGATGGTCAATCACTTTGCTCCGCAAACCGTGTTGTCATTCAAAGCCACCACCCGGGGCCTGATTGTCTGAGGGAACTCGAATCCCTGGCCCTCTGATTAAAAAGCTTACTTTGATGGACTTTTGTGCTCCGAGCTGTTACGAAACACACGATTTTACGGCATTTTTTGCGTTACTCCGCCCTGTAGCAGCCCCTCATGCATTTTCGAGTTGTCGCATTTTGTCGCACTTTTTTGCGGAACTATAATCGGGACTTTTTTTCATTAGCCATGATAAACGAGAGTTCAGGATCCATAATTTCGGATAGATGGAAACTGCACGGTTTGCTGCAACAGGAAGAATGATCTCGGGTGGCTTCCCTGCCCCGTTTCCGGATGCTGCGCCCATTGAAATTTCGCCGGAGTGAGTTTGAAGGTGGGTACGGGGAGAGGTCAGAAATATCATTCGATATGGAACAGTTTTCCATAGTAGGTTACACTATTTTTTGAGCAGTTCCGCCCAGATATGGATATTTCAGTTTTGCGAGGATTTCATCTGCACTCAAGCCTTTGGCCAGCAGATTCTTCAGCTCCTTGATCTAGCGACTGTCTTGGCAGTACCCTTCTTCCTGTTGCTTTGTCAGTATGCATTGAAGTCGGTCTTACTTCCTTTAGCTCCAGTTGTAGGATTATACCTCCAAGTCTATGTAATCTGTGGAAAAAGATAGCCACGCTCTTCATCCAGTAACATAATGCTTATCCCGCCAGCATCGGCGCAACAACAGCTTTGATTTGCTCTACAGTATAGGCACTATCTCATTGTTCAATCAACTATATTCTTCACAGCTTAGGCATATTGCTGTGTTACCTACCACTTACTGCGTAGATTCGGCCATATAGTTCTTTGCGTCCTTCAAAAAGCTAACTGTAATCATTACTATAACAACACCAATCGGGAATGCCGCCACGATGCTTACCGATTGCAGGTTGTTCATAGAACTTTCCGCAAACAACAATGCAATGGGCAGCAAAATCAGCAGGATGCACCACATCAACTGGATGCCCTTATTGGGCTGTTCATCGTCCTCGAGGGCGTGGTAGCTATAACAAGAGGCTGTCAGTGCGATGGAATCAAAAGACGTCGCGTAGAAGGCGATCATCGTAACCAGAACAGCCACCATAACGACCGGTGCACCCGGCATGGTTTTAATCATATCCACGATCATGCCGTACATATCGCCTTTTTCCAGATACTTGGCGATAAAATCCGCCTTGCCGGTCATCTGTAGTCCCATAGAGTAGTTGCCCAGCACAATGAAGCTGGTCAGCGTAGATCCAACACCGAACACATAACCGCCGAGAATCGTCTGCCGTACCGTCCTGCCACGGGAAATGCTACCGATAAAGAACGGTGCAGCCACACACCACACCATCCAGTAGGCCCAATAATAAATCGTCCAGTTCTGTGGAAAGTTCGATGTCCGAAGTGGGTCGGTGAAAGTAGACAAGTCAATAAAATTCTGAACCATCTTACCAAGCGAGGCAAATCCGGTTTCAATGATATAACGTGTCTCGCCGCCGAACAACAGCACAAAGGCAAGCAGCCCGAAGAATAGATAGATGCAAATATTGGCCAATTTGCTGATACCCTTGAAGCCATGCAGCAAAGAGTAGGTATACACGGCGCAGGTGATCAACAGGATGATGATATTGATGACTGTGCGACTGACAGCAACATGGAACAGCTCTCCGATGATGGTTGCCATCAGCGGTGTTGCTACGCTGAAAGTAGTGGCTGTACCCGCCAGCAAAGCGAACACCGCCAGCAGGTCAATGATGCGACCTGCCCAGCCATCGGTGTGCTTGCCCAGAATCGGGCGGCAGGCTTCCGAGTATTTCTGGCGGGTTCTTTTTCTTACGTGCAGCATAAAGCCGAATGCTACCGCCAGCACCAGATAGAAGCCCCACGGGATAAAGCTCCAATGGAACAAGGGATATACCCCTGCCCAGTCTTGAATGCTGCCCATCTCTGCCAGATGGGGGTCGGTTGCATACAGCACCCATTCCGAAAAAGAGTAAAACAGGATATCCGCAGCAAGACCGCAAGTAAACATCATGGAGCCCCATGCAAAGAAGGAATACTGAGGCTTTTCGTTGGGTTCACCCAGAACAATGTCCCCGTACTTCGAACACGCAATGTACAGTGACAGGATGAAAATACCCAGTCCAATCACCAGATAATAGGTGCCAAAGGTATCTCCGAAAAAGAACCGAATCTGGCTCAGGACGGCGTTAGACTGTTCAGGCACCAAGAAAAACAGGATGCACAGAGCCACCACAATTGCCAAGGGTACCAATGTTATCATCCAATCAATTTTCCCACGCACTCTCTTTGGATTCATTTATCCTTCCTCCGCATATTTTTTATAGCTGGAATCCACAGCAACCAGTTCACTGAAGTTGTCCACCTCGATGATATCGTCCTTATTCATCGGACGGATTCCCAGTTGATATTCTTCTGGATAGCAGAATAATGCTACATCATCCCAATAAATCTGGCGATTCTGTTTCTGCTCAAACTCGATTTCCAGATGGCGCTTCAGCTTTTTTCCATCCTCGGCTGTCCAGCGAGAAATGCTATATAACTGCCATCCACCTTTGCCGCCTGTACGACTGCAGGAGGTCACGATGCCATCCACCACGGTTTGCAGCCACTCGTCCGTTTCCTCGTCCGTCCATACGCTGTTGTAGCCGGAACGCTCAAACTCCGGAGCCAGAATATCCGGATTATAGATAATTTGATCGCCATCCAGAATGATCGCATTTTCGATGCGATCTCTTGCTACATACAGGGATGCGATATTGTTGCAGGTATCATAGTAGGGGTTTTCAATCAGTCGAACGCCGGGATACTCTGTCACCAGCGGAGCGAACTGTTCTTTCAGATAGCCCACCACGATGTATATCTCCGAAATGCCGTTTTTGTGCAGCCCCTCAATTACCGTATCGATCATCCGCTTGCCATTTACTTTGACCAGCGGCTTCGGTGTTGTCAGCGTGACCGGGTGCATCCGTTTTCCCAGCCCTGCCGCCATAATAATGGCTCTTTCTACTTTAGGCATTTTCCCGCACTCCACCTTCCTCTAATTTCTTCAGCTCGTCCTGAACGATTCTGTAGTAGTCTTTTGCGTAGCGATACTGCCGCAGGGAATACTCGCCAAATTCCACGCCCAGATTCCGCTTATACTCACACCAGTTGCTCCACAGCAGTCCACAGGCAGCGATGTAGCAGTAAATCTTAATCCGTGTCGCATCATCGCAACCGTCTGTAAAATATGCCGCAATCAAGCGATCCACCTGCCGCTTATTGTAAAGCGAATAAATGCAGAACATTGCGATATCCACATGGGGATCCTGCATACCTGCATACTCCCAGTCGATTAGCCGAATTTCCTCTTTTCCATCCTTCTGGACAAACAGGAAGTTGTCCGGAACTGCGTCAATATGCGTCAAAATCTTCTCACCTGCATGAGCATCAATATAAGGCTTCAAAGACCAGACATTCGCTTTGGTTTTCTCATAATCCTTGTAGACAGAAGGAGTGCCATCCCACAAGCTTTCGTAGAACTCCATCTGCCCGAAAATATCAAATTCATGCGCCACCTTCAGCTTCAACGCATGGAAGCCACGCAGACGGTTCATGCACTTCTTGACATCCTCATAGTCGGTAGAGTCGCATACCCGGGCACCCTCCAGAAATTCTGTAATCTTATAGCCGTTCTCTGGGTTAATATAGGCGATATCGTCACAGATGTTTTTATCAGCGATGGCATGATACACTGCTGCTTCCTGACGGCGATTGATGAGTTGATCCGTACCCTCTCCCGGAATGCGCATAATGTACTTTTTGTCCTTACAGGTAAACAGGAAGGAACGATTGGTCATGCCTTTTTTCAGGACGGTAATATCCGTGATATCCTCCGGTTTCGCAGACAATGCCTCACAAATTAGATGGATGGCATCCGTTTTTAGTTGGTTGGAGTCGCTGTCGATTTCTCGGAGCTGCTCATAGGTGTTGATCTCCACAACATCTGCCGAATGCACAACTCGAGCTGTGACGATCATGCGATCCTTATTATAGAGTGCTTCTTCCCAAAACGAACCATCATACTGTGGGTTTTTGCAGAGTTCCTTGATGCGTGTAGAAACCGTATCAGAGTCCTCTTTTGTAAGGTAGCTGATACCGATCATCGCATTACCGCCGACGTTTTCTGGTACAGTTACCAGCTCCATCTTGCGGTTTACACGGACATTGCTCTCGTTTTCCACAAGATCGCTGACCATATACCATGAGTACAGCTCGTGGCGGTGAAACGGATTGCGGTCACACCAGATGTCGCAAGGGACGATGTACGCATTCTCCAAATGCTCTTTTACCAGTCTGAGGGAATGTAGATTGTTCTTTGCAGCGTAGTCCGGGTTGACCACCAGTTCTACGCCGTACTCATCCATCAGGTATTCATATTTTTCCTTCATGAAACCTACAATAACATAGATTTCCTGAATACCTACTTCGTGAAGTTGCTTGATGATTCGCTCAATCAAAGGCTCCCCATTGACTTCCAAAAGGCCCTTGGGCATTTCTGTATTGATGGGAACCATCCGCATACCAAAACCGGCTGCCAGAATAATTGCTCGTTTGGGAGTCTTATTCTTGTACTCCGACACAGCCTTGGCTGTGGGACAAATTGCTTCGTTCAGATACCCTGCCTTAATGAGTTCCTTGAGGGAACGGTTTACTACTCCCAAGGAATGACCCGAAACCTCCGCTAAAACACGCTGATTGATAAACGGCTCAAGTAGCAGAGCGTTCAGAATATCGCTTTCTTGTTTATTCATGTACACTCCTCCATTGCGTTTAGTGAACACAAAACCAAGAAACATCCTTCTCGCAAACAGAATGCCTTCAAGATGCTCTTTTGATTATGTCGTACTACATCAATCAATTCGGTACCCCTCCAAATGGTGTGAGTACCGCCTATCTTTTTCGGGCGGCAACTTCATATAATCACCATATGAGGATTTAAGAACTTTATCGTAGTCTTTCGGTGCAAAAAACAGTTTTCCTTCAAACTCAAGTTCTATTATATGTTCAAACCATTCGGTTTTAAAAAAATGCGAATCCCATGGAATTCCAATATAAGCTGTTTTAATCTTGTCGAATTCGATATACCTCTGATGCATTTTACGAAGAATCCGCTCTGAACTAAACAGCCTTGAGAATACAAAAGCCAATTTCTTCAATATCTCTTGTTTGTAGTTTTCACTTTTTCCGGGCGTCAATTCGGCCGAATGCTGAACAATCCTTTCCCAGAACAATTCTTCACGACAGTATCTTTCCCTTTCTTTCTTTTCTTCTGGAAGATAATCAAGTGGAAATATATCCACAAAAGCGCCATAACCCTTTAACCCCCTGTATCTTCCTTCTTTTACAATTGTTTTCGAATCACATACTTTTGCGCAGTAGTAAAATGTATCATTTCGATTACTGATATCAATATAATTCAGCTCTAACTCTGGATGCTCAATAATGTAACTTCCTAATTTATAATAATCCTCTCTTGGCATCACAATATCGATGTCATCGTCCCAAGGAATAAAACCCTTGTGACGCACTGCGCCAAGAAGTGTACCATAGCAGATCATATATGTATATCCGTTTTCACGACAAACATAATCGATTTTTTCAAGAACATTTAGCACGCATGCTTTATATTCTTCAACTGTCAATTTTCTCACGTTTAAATCTCCTTGTATTATCTCTAATAAATTTACTTTACAAGTTAATTTGCGGATGATCCGCTGTTTTTGAATTTAATTTTCTTAAAGTACTTGAAATTATTAATTAAAAAAGC
>NZ_JAFREK010000027.1:0-42054 GCF_017377535.1 Faecalibacterium sp. Marseille-Q4137 | reverse complement strand
TGGTGTGCCGCTTCATGCGCTATCGTGA
The DNA here is from genome assembly GCF_017377535.1 of Faecalibacterium sp. Marseille-Q4137. Lineage (NCBI taxonomy): Bacteria > Bacillati > Bacillota > Clostridia > Eubacteriales > Oscillospiraceae > Faecalibacterium > Faecalibacterium sp. Marseille-Q4137. The sequence goes on along the minus strand of NZ_JAFREK010000027.1, from coordinate 42,026 downwards.
AATTCCGGCATCCGGTGCAGCTGTCTGACGCAAGGGCGGAATCGATTACAACGTCCTTCGGCATGAACACCTCCACAAGCTTTGTCCCGTCCCCCAAGGTTACGGTAAAACCGCATTTCTGGAAAACAGTCAGTCCTAGAATACTTCCATCGCTGCATAGCGGCAGCATTTTCACATTCAGCCCAAGAACAGAACTTGCGAGCCGTTCAGGGTCAATGGGTTCTGGGTCATCTTTACTGATCCCGAAACGGGTATAGTACTGGTCGATATACTTACCCGCTATGTGCGAAAGATCTGCGCGGGATAAGTATCTTGCCATTACGAAGCACAGCTTTCCGGCACGGAGCAGTAGGCTTCCACGAACCACTTGCCCCGTTCAAGCCAAAGATTCCGCTTCTGACCGCAGATCAGGCAGGTGAAGCAGTGACCTTTTCCGCCTAGGCGTGATGTCCCATGTTTGACTGCCAAGACACGATCAATTCCATAAGTGCGAGTCTTGTCATAGTTTATGGCAAGAGGACGGATCTTGCCGTCAGGAGTAAAACGAACATCCACTTCGACGTATCTTTTCTCACGGCGAAGGTTGTAATCACCACACATCAGAATTCCTCCTTTTTGCAGATTTATCAGAATGCAGCGTGCATTACTTGCGAGTCATACTGCGTGCCACGAACTGTTTTTCGTTTAACAGAGGAACGGACACTGTATGCTTTTTCCACTCATCCATAGAGCAGGTTACTGCTTTGCACAGACGGCATTTTGTCTAGCCATCGGTTGCATCAAGATCTACATCATAGTTCATGGTTCCGCACATCGGGCATCTTACGTTTTCTTTTCTCATAATATCACCTCTTAAAAACACCGAACAAATACGATTTCGGTCCAGAATCAACACCAAAAAGCTGTTATTCGTGGATTTGATTCGATTATATACCTACTTTATGGAGATGTCAATTACGCATTTGTCGCTATTTTAGAGATTTCTTATTGATTTCCTGTATTTTCTATACTATAATAGAGCTACCGGATCACAAAGGAGTATTCTTGTTATGAAAAAGAAAACCACGCTCACCAAAATACACATAGCCCCATCCACAGTGCGCTATGATGCAGTCGCTGCGAGGGATAGCAATGAGGTTGGTCAGATTCTCGCAGGCACACGAAAAAGGAATGGCTATTCACTTGTAGCTTTCTCTGAACTTCTCCGTCACTATGGCGTCGATGTCAGTGATAAAGGAATCAGCAAATGGGAAAAAGGCTATACCACTCCTAGCATCTATCAACTAGTTGCAATCTGCTACGCATTGAACATCAAGGAGGGTCCTTCCTACTTTACAAAGAACTTTCAGAAACCCGCCCTTCTAAATGACATCGGGCAAAAAAAAGTCGCTGAGTACGAAATGGACTTGATTGCATCCCGGCGCTACCAGCCAGACGCAGAAGAGCCCGCGGAAATCGACTACATAATGATGCCTGTATCAGAGTTGCCAGTATCGGCAGGTCTAGGAGCTTTTCTTGAGGGTGAAATGTTCCAGCAGATACAAGTGCCTGCCAGTAGCGTTCCGGCTGGTGCCGAGTTCGGGATATACGTTAGCGGTGATAGTATGGAGCCACGTTATCATAACGGACAAATCGTATGGGTGAAGCGCTGCGAAGAACTTAAATGCGGGGATATCGGGATATTCGTATATGATGACTGTGGATATCTGAAAAAATACGATGAACATACCCCAGACAAATCCCAAGCAGAGTTCCTTACCGACAGCTATGGCGTGGTGCATAACCAACCGGTTTTGGTTTCTCTTAACACCAAATATTCGCCGATCCTTATATCTCCAGAGCAAAGATTCGAGGTTGTTGGAAAAGTTTTGAACTAAAAAGATGGGAGGAGTTTTCGTGGATACGATCAAGCGTGTTCAGGATTTGATGCAAGCGCGTGATATGAATCTGTGTGTGTTGGCAAAGAAATGCGGAATATCGTACTCCACGATTCAAACCACCGCCCGTCGGGGAGGGCAGTTAAGCGTAGAGACGATTGAAAGAATTTGTCAGGGTTTAGGAATTACATTAAAAGACTTCTTCGATTCCTCCTACCTGTAAATATAGGGGCAGCAAAAAAGCCGTTCGCCACGCTGGAAAATCTGCGTGGTGAACGGCTTTAATACTGCTTCTATTTATCCTTTGGTAATCTCCAGATAAACACTAATCTCCATGATTGTTACCATTGAAGGAATACATTTGCGACGATCTTCGGGCATACCGAATAAGATTTGCATTGGCAGTAGAAAACGGCTCATGTTACCTATTGCAATTCTGACTATTTGGAAATATACTTGTAAGGATCAAATTATTTCACTTTATGGGAGGAAATTATTATGGCAAGACCCAAGGGAAGCAAGAATAAGGCTCGTACTGTAAAGGCCAGCGTTGATTATGCAGCCGTCGTTGCAGAAAAGACCGCTGAAAAGGAAAAAATCGAATCTGAGGTTGCTACGCTGACTGCAAATCTCGATGATCTGAAAACGCAGCTGAAAGCCAAGAAAGCAGAATTGAAAGCCGCCACCAAGGAACTTGCCAAAGCCGAAAACAAAAAAGCTGCCGCCGAAGCAAAAGCAGCAGAAGAAGCAAAGAAGGGCGAAGCAGAAGATGTGCTGAAGAAGCTGCTTGCCAGCGGTATGACGGCTGAAGAAATCCTTGCAAAGCTCCAGTAATGCAATATGATGAACTGGACAAGCTGCTGAAGTAAAGGAAGGGGCTGTTGCACACGGATAAAAGCCGGTGCAACAGCCTCTTTTTCATTCATGCTGCAATTTTTTCAGCGTTTCAAACGTATCTAAATTAAAGTGGCATATCATATTCCTTTTCACACATACTTGCCATTTTCAGACAGGAGGTTGCTTTTATGAAAATATCTGCCGACTATCGTATGCTCGCTCTCGATGCTCTGCGCGGAAAATGGAAAACTGCTGTTCTGACAGGTATTGCCGCCAGTGCGCTCGGTGCTACCATTGTGAGCAGTTCCAACAGTGTCGTTTCCAATTCCAATCAGGCAAAGGACATTCATTTTAACCTGTTCGCCCAGCCAAACGGCGGTCGGCTGCTTGCTGTTTTGCTTGTCGGCATTGGTCTGTGGGCAATCCTCCAACTGATCGTGGGCGGTGCAGTTCAACTGGGATATGCTCATTTTAATCTGAACCTTGTAGATGGAAATGATGCTGCCATCTCGGACTTGTTCTCTCAGAAAGACCGTCTGTGGGATGGCTTCTGCATGAAATTCCTGCAGGGTCTGTACATCGCCCTCTGGTCGCTGCTGTTGGTGATTCCGGGAATCGTGAAAACATACAGCTATGCGATGACACCTTACATCATGTCCGAACATCCTTCGCTGACCGCAAATGAAGCGATCACAGAATCCCGGCGGATCATGAATGGCAACAAATGGCGGCTGTTCTGTCTGGATTTCAGCTTCATTGGCTGGGAGTTGCTCTGTTCGTTGCCACTGTATGCCGGGGGTTTTCTGGTTCTCAAATATTTCACCGGTTCAGAGGCTATGGCGATTTCTCTTGTTCTTCTGCTGACAATTCCATTGAGCATTGGCTTCTTTTTTGTACGCCCCTATGAGGAAGCTGCATGGGCCACTTTCTACCGCGATATTACCGCAGCACCTACCGAACCGGATGAAGCATATTGACTTTTATATTAAAATTATCGTTGTAGTTCCCTTCATCGGCTATGACTCTAAATGGCCGGATCAGAGTAAACATAGATTGAAAAAGCTGATCCAAAACGCAAACGATTCTATTGTTATTTCACATTCTGCGGATGTTTCCAGTTATAAAAAAAGAAATTATTATATGGTCGATCATGCAGAGTACATCATCGGTGTGTTTGATAATCAGAAAAAGCTGCGCTCAGGTACAGCACAGACAGTCAACTATGCCTTGCATCAGGGAAAGGTAATCACTCTGATCCATCCAGACACTATGGAGATAACAGCCCCTGCGCCTTAACAAATTCACAAAATTTTTTCATTAGCATTTCCAACAAAATATTTTCATTGAAGGGGTGCTGTGATATAATAAGATATAAAACTACGCTCAGAACAAATGGTGCCGCTATGAACAAATATATTGGACAGCAATTTGCTGCTTTAAGATACGAAAAAAATATTTTGGTTGTTGAAGAAACTACATCTGCTGGTGGATGCGGCTCCTTCAACGCGGCTTCTTCATGTCCTGCGTCAGCCTGTCTTTATGACAGTGCGGCGTGGGGCTTTTTTATTGCCTGAAAGGAGTATGAGAACATGAGTCTGAAATATACCTGCCCCAGCTGTGGAACCCCATTGGGTTATGAGGGATTGTGTTGGAAATGTAAGTGCGAGCAAGAACGGCAAGCTGCTCTGGCCTGGATGCCGGAACAAATTGTCGAAAAACAAAGAAACTTGATACAGAACATCCAGAGGCTGGCTGATATGGAGGACCCGGAGTTCACCGACTTCTGGCAGCTGCTTAGCTACCATGATGCCATCACCCCGGAGATTCAGCGAGTGGCACTGGCCGCAGAGGTGTTCTGGCCCTGTGAGATCTATTATCATGCTCCCGCCGATGTGCGGGATGGTCTGATCCATGCGCTGTTGTCCGCGGAATATTCCAGCGCGGCCTCCAACCTGATGAGTTGCCTTGCTATGCAAGGAGATGACAAGGCAATGGAGACTCTGCTGGAGCTGGAGCGAAATCCCCGGCCCTGGCGCAAGGGCCTCTATGTAGACCCATCCAGCTATGCGCAGATCGGAGGCTGGACCTTCGACAAGGAGGGCCAGAAAATCCAGCTCAACTTCGATACCTGCTATCCTATGGTCAAAGGAACCACCAGCGAGAAATCTCCCGTCCGCATTGGCCGGGCACGGGAGGACACATGCCCCCACTGTGGCGGACGCATGGTGGACATGCTGGTGCTGGATGGCCGGGATGAGCGGCTGAAATTTCTGGGGTTGGATGGTATTCTGACTGCCACCTGCTGCCCCAGCTGCGTGGGATTCCTCAAAGGCCCCGCCTTCAACCGGTTCGCTCTGGATGGCGGCGTGGAGGTCTTTCCCTCTGAGCTCTTTGACGGGGCGGAGAAAACGGATTGCTATGTCAGTCCCGAGGACTACAAGGCCCTCACGGAAAATCCCTTTGTGCTGGGCGAAGCGCCCGTGCCCCTGTTTTACGGTGCGGCCTGCCAGGATGTGAACACGGTGGGTGGCTTTGCCAACTGGGTACAGGACGCGGAATATACGACCTGCCCCCACTGCGGGAAACCTATGAAATATCTGGCCCAGATTCAGTGGGATACGGTGTTTGACTGTGCGGAGGGCATGCTCTATGTGGAATTCTGCCCGGACTGCCATATCGTGTCCATGCAGCACCAGCAGACCTAAAAAAGTCGCACAGTATGAAAAGAGAAATACCAGCAGGTATTTGCGTAAGGAGGCGTCCACTATGTGCGAGCACTGCCGAAACATTCAAACATGGAGAAAATTTGACGCCCCAAAGGACTATCTGGCCTGTATTGCTTACATTCAGCAGTTGGTGTCGGAGGGGGAATTTGAACTGATGCAAGAGGAATCCACCTGCCCACTGGAGAAGGTAAAGACAGAGGATGGCTGGGCGGACGAAATTATGGCTCACATGATTAGGTGCAAGCACTGCGGCCAGATCTTCACCTGTGTGGTCAACACCTTGCGAGGCAGTGGACACTTCAAAAAAGAAAGGCAAAGGATGACACGGAAAAGGCGGTGAAATGATGAATCAGGCAGAAGAAGCAAAGCTGCTGGAGCAGCTTGAGCAATGGAATAAGAAGGACGAGTATTCCCGGTGTATCCGGGCCATTGAAGCCATCCTGGAACAGGAGCGGGGCTATCTGCTGACCGTCAAGCTGAGTCGGGCTTACAGCAATCTGGCGGTCCTGGGAGATCATGGAGAGCACGGAACCGACAGTGAAGTGGACGGAAATCTCATCCAGTACGCCATCCGACTGCTGGAGTCCGTTCGCACCCAGGGAGAAAACGACCCTTACTGGAACTCCCGGATGGGCTATTCCTGCCTGATGGCGTACCGCTCCGCAGCCACCGCCTATGAATACGCAAAATGCTGGCTGGCCCTGGCCCCGGATGACCCAGCCGCCCAAAAGCTGGTTCGGGACTGCGAGGAATATCTGGAGGAGGAAAAAGCCTTGGAAATAGATTTGAAAGAACGGGAGGAATTTATTCGGCGGGAAACTCCCGATGATGAAAAGGGGGTTATATGTAAATGAACAGCGAACAGATCACAGTATTTTTGCAAGAGCATTGGTATATTGCCTCGGTGCTCATCGGGGCCGTGATTTTAATTGGAGCGACCCGCAACTGGAACTGGCTCTGCGACCCCACTGGTACGCGGGATGCCCACCGCCACAGCAGAGGATACCGGCGGGTGGTGTTCTTTCTGTTGGGTGTTCTCCTGATTGTGGTGAGTATCTGGGGATTTGTGCTGAAATTGAAATAGGAGGAGAAAGACTATGATGACTGAGAAATATCCCACCTGGCTCATCGGCCATGTGAAAGAATGGGCGGAGAAGCGTTTGCCCACCGTGATACTTTGTTCCACCACCGGCAATGAACTGCTGGAGGTTTGGTATTACGGAGATCTGCTCACGGTGAAAGGAGAACCCCAATCCTATATCATAGATAGCGACGAGGCCCCCGGACTGGTGACAGCCCGTGACCCGGAGAGCGGCGAGGAGTTCGTCATCTTTGACGGTGGACGGCATGGCTACGACAATATGTTCTGCGATGAACATGATCCATCCGAGCTGGAGCACCGCCCCCTCAAGCGGTATGAGATCCCCGCCTCCAAGTTGGTGCTGGAGCTGGGGTACAGCATTGACTATGAGGACGAAAAAGAGAACTTTGAACCGGATGAGGCGGATACCGTGGAACTGATCAACGGTGAACGGATGCCGTGGGAGCAGGCCAAGCGGGACGGCATCGACTATATCGCCCTTTACTATGTGAACGAGAAAGGAAAACCAGTCCAGATCCTGGACGCAGAGCTGGCCTGAGTATACCGCAGCCAGATGACGGGATAAAGGAGGGCGACAGCGTGATCGGGACAGATGAAAACCGGGCGGTGCTCCATGTGGAGGTCATCTTCTGGAGCGGCAAACGAAAAATACCACCCAGCCTGGTCAGCGGAAAGTATTGTCCCCATTTTGTGGTCACAGGAACTACAGAATATTTGGGTGTATGCTTTCTGGACGGAACCGAGTGTACATTTGATACACCAGCTTTGGGAAATGCCCAACCCCTATATCCAGATACCATTGACTATGCCCCGCTGGAAAACAATGCGGAATTTTTGATCTATGAGGGAGCCAATGCCGTTGGCAAGGGCCGGGTGCTGGGCCGAACCGTTCCCTATAAAGTGAAACAACAACGAAAGCAGGTGCCTTATGTACCAAATTGCATATATTGGCCGCTGGGAGACCCTTCCGGAAACGGCTGCTGCCATCTGTGACCATGACACTCCCAAGTTGGAGGCGTTGCTACAAGGCGGTCTGGATTTAGATGTTCCCATCCAGCTCAGCGAATACATCAAGCTGATGCCATTGGAGATCGCGGTTTTTCGGAATGATGTGCCCATGATCCACTTCCTGCTGGAGCATGGAGCTGATCCCGGTCTGGCAGAGGAACAGCCCCTGCTGCTCACCGCCGCCCGCTGTTGTGGGCCGGAGGTGGTGGCGCTCTTTGCTGGACAGGCCGCAAAACTCAGCTCGAAGCAGAAAGAGCGGGCCTTCCAGGAAGTACGCTGGGGACAGCGAGCGGAGAATATCCAGGTGCTGGAGCAAGCTGGGATCACAGTGGACAAGTTTGGCGGCGAGGCATTCCGGGCCGCTGTGTCCGAGGGCAACACCAAACTTGCCCGGCTGCTTCTGGAAAAAGGGGCAGACATCAATTACCACAAGCCGGACATGGTGTTTCCGAACGCCCCCACCGCTGTCACCGAAGCGGCTCGGCATAAGAATCTCCCCATGGTGCGCTGGCTCATTGAGCAAGGAGCCGACATCACCATTGCTGACAAATACGGCGACCGGCCTTACACCGTGGCGGTGCAGAACAAGAATCAGGAGATGGCCGACTACCTGAAAGCCCTGGAGCCGGAGGAATGGCACAACAAGCAGGAAAAGATCCGGCAGCTTATGCCCTACAAGCTGCCTGCCAAGCTGGTGGAATACTTGAAGACCGGCCCCCTGCGGCTGGAGTTCCCGGATCAGGAATGGGTGAAGTGGGCGGAGCTCTACTCCTTCATGGATGTGCAGGAGATGACCTGGAAACGGAAGAAGCTGCTCTCCCTGATGGTGCAGATGGACAACTACAGCGACTATCTGCTGCTGTGGAGCCCCAGGGACAAAAAACTGTGGTATCTGGACATCGAGCATGAGGAATTCCACCCTCTGGCCAAATGGGATGACTTCATCGCAGATCCCGGACGATATCTGAACGGGATGATCGAGGGTGAGTTTGAGGAATAAGGAGCAAGACCATGACATCCATAGACTTTCTGAACAAGGTACATAAAAGCCTGGACTCCCAGGAATATAACCTCTCTTATTCTCCGGCCAAGTCCAAGAATTATATGCTGTACTGCAATGGTAACTTTATCGGTGGTCTGTTCGACGAGGAGTTGTGCTTCGTCTACGCCGACAGTGTGAGTGAACTGCTGGGGCAGCCGGAACCCGTCTACCACGGCTACTCCAGCACCGCCCAGCACAGGATGCTGGTGATCCCGGAGGAACATTGGGCGAAGGCGCTGAAACTTCTCTATGCCGAGAAATTTGATTGGAGCCGTTTGGTGTACGACATCACCTACACCAGCATCGGCGCGGCTGTGGTGGAGGACTTCTACGACGAGAATGTGGTATTCCTGCGCTTCTGCTTTGAAAAGGAACTGCTGAAAAAGGACCCTCTGGACCGGCAGGGCCGTATCCTGCGGATGGTCTATCTCAATCAGGATCTGACAAAAGCGGGCAAATATCTGTTCCCCAGACTGATGCAGAAGTTTCTTGTTTTTACAGATCGCAACGGAAAGACCAGTCTGGAAACCATGCTGAAACGGTGGTACACCCAGCTTGAAAAGGAATACCGCAATCATATAGAGGGATGAGGAGAATGATCTATGTTTGAAGAATTTTATGAGATGTACGAGTCCGAGGAGCAGGAAGTGGTCGCTTTGATCAATCGCTGCATTGGGGGCGGATTTAACTGGAAAGGTAACTTTTGGGAAATGACCGTTGTGACGCTGGGCATAGTGTCCTGTGACACCGGCAAGGTCAGCACCAAAGAGGAGCGACTGGATTGGCCGGTCACCGACGAGGAGCGTCACAGTGACAAGGGCTGGGGACGCTTTCAAAACGAGCAGATCTGCCGCCTGAAGATTCGCCGGATGAAAGAAGAATGGGCAAAGGATCTGGTGGTGCAGCCCTGGTGTATCTCCCAGGTGGTCAAGGCCCACGAGGACTGCCCGGAACTCCAGGCCGTTCTGGACGAGTACCACAAGCCAGTGGTGATCCAGGACCAGGTGCTGGGAGAACTGACACTGGACAAGGACTATGATACCTTCGAGGGCGAAATCCAGTGGTGCGGAAAGGATGTGAGCCTTTCTCTGGAGGTCAATGCCGAAAGCAAGCCCTCCTGGACCCGCGCCCGTAGCGCCGCCAAAAAGCTGCTGGCCGACTGTGACACCTGGGATAAGGCCATGCGGGAGCTTGCAGCCAAGAACCTGACCGAGCTGGCCAACAACTGGCTCTCCCAAGATGAGGAAAACCCCCGCAATCCGGAAACCGACCCCATCACAGAGGACGAACTTGCCCGGCGAATCAGCCTGACGAGTCTATCCGTCACCTCCGGCGGCAGCTTCACTGCCTGGTTTGACTGCGACGAGATGTTCACCGACCATGCGGTGACGGTCTACGGCTCCTTGAAAAAGGGCCTCAAAACTGCCAACATTGAGGGGTAAGGAGGATAACATTATGAAACTGAGCTGTAAACGCATTGATTTTACATATACACCCGGTGAGGAAATCTTCAACTTTCCCGAGGAATCGGGACTACCCTTTATCTTCGATGTAGAGGAAGAACTGACCGGCGATCCTGCTGTCATGGATGCGGTGGGAGAAATGCTGGATGAGGCGGAGAAATTGGCGGAGAAGGCCAAAGCCGCCATCAAAGCGGCGCTGGCAGACGAGGACAGCCGCTACCATAGCGTTGTGACATTTTTCATGGAGTTCCATCGGGACGATGTAGGCCCGGATATTGTGGCGGAACTTTTTCCGGGAACCGACCCAGCCAAACTGTCCTTTGCTGAGATGGTTGACTTTTTGAAGCTCAAGCGGTTCGGCAGTCTGGTGGATAGCGAGATGAACCAGCAAGTTTTCATTCTGGATCTGTCCTTTAACCCGGAGATTACCGACGAACTGATGGTAATCTACTTTGATTTGAACAAGGAGATTTTCTGTATCACACATGAGAGCTGAGCGTGACTGACATACACGAGGAAAGGAGCAATCCCTATGAAAGCATTTGACCCCAATTACAAGCTGCTGGACGAGATGTATCAGGACGATTACTATCCTGCTTTTCTGGTGGACAAGGTAAAGGACGAGCTTCAGAAGGTCATCGCCCTGCTGGAGAGTGGCGAAACCGACACCGAAGTGGTGCAGGAAACGCTGGACGAGGCGGTCTGCGGCATCAATGATCTCCAGGAGGAGTTTGACGAGAACGACAGCGAGATCGAAACGGTGGCGCGGGAATGTATTGCGGCAACCGTGGCCTACATTCTGGAGTGGTTTGGCATCCCCATTGACACCGAGGAGGCCATCCGGGAACGGGACTGGTGAACCCTATGGCAGAAAAAGAACTGGCCCTTTGTGATGAGTGCGGAAGCCTGTTTTTCAAAGGCTCCTCACAGATGATGGGGCTGTGCCAGAATGTGCCCATGTTCTCTATGGCTACCCGAATTGTGACCATCATTTTCAGGATGGCCGGTGTGTGAACTGCTATTGGGACGGCTCAAAGAGTGTGTACATCAAGAAACAGAATCAACAGGAGGAAACTGATATGCCTACAACTGAATGGCTGAACAAATACGAAGCAATCAAGGATAAATTGACCTGTAAAGATGACTTGGAGGCCCATTTCACAGAGAAAGTGATTGGGAACATGGCGGTGGATGTGCTGGACATCGGCACCGTCCATTTCCCCACCGGGCAGATTTTCGCCTGTGATCCGCTGGTGGAACTGGAGGACACTCTGCCGTTCCTTCAAACGATCCCCGCCGGAACTTATCCCGTAAAAATCTGCGTGGTGCCCAGCGAACAATACGGCGACCGCTATGCCTGCGTCAAGGTGGAGGTTTCTCAGGAAAAGCCTGTCCGCTATGAGCTGGGCATGGTGGGCAACGAGGATCTGGACGAGGAACTGGGAGAGGACGAGTATTTTGGCTTTGGCGTAGACGCCGGGATGGGTTGTGTCGCGGACATCCAGACCCAGGCGGCCTTCAAGGCATACTGGGCCAAGCGTTTAGAAGAAGACCCGGACATCGACCCCTACAACGACCTGTTCTGCGATCTTCTGGAAGAAAACGCCAAAGCCTACCCCAAATATCAGGGGGACTGCGGCGACTGGCTCAACTGGACAGTGCCGGGCACGGACTGCAACCTGCCCATCTTTGCCTCCGGCTGGGGGGATGGTTACTATCCTGTCTACTTCGGGTATGACGCCAAGGGCAAAATCTGCGCCGTGTATGTGCGGTTCATTGACATTGAAGCCAGTTATCGAGAGCAGGATTAAAAATGTGACAGAACAAAGGAGAGCGCCATGAAAGCCACCGCCGGAGAGGTCTATACCGTCTACAACCAATATCTGAAACGCTACACCGCCTGCCAGGTGGCATATATTGCGCCGCCGGACTCGGTGAGTAAGCAGCCCTGGGCGGTGATCCTCTCTCTGGATTGGGTGGGCGACGCCCCTCTGACTGCGGAGGAACTGCCTCATCTCCGCCCACTCTACAAGGACTTCATGTACTGGTCCCGCGACCTCCATCTGCTGCGGGTACCGTTGGAGGTCCCGCCCCAGTATAAGCTGGTGGGCACACTTCCGTCCTTCACCGACCAGCCCTGCCGCTCCTATGGAGGCTGGAGTGACGGCTATGATGTGTACCTCCAGATCCGGTGGCAGGCCATCCCGGAGGAGCGGCGGCGGGCCTTCAAGGAGGCCGCGGAGAGCGACGGGGTGACGGAAATCGGCGGTATCCCGGTGAAGGTCAGCAGCCATCGGATCATGGACCAGCACGAGCCATTCGACTCGGCGCTGGAACTAAGGGCGCTGCCCTGTCTCTCCGACCTCATTTGCGAGCGGTGGCACCCGGATCTGCTGGAGTTTTTGCGGGAAACCCCCTTTGTTGATGAAGTGACTTTGCTGAACCACGGTCAGAGGACACTTGATCTGCGAGGCACCAGCATCAGAAAGCTGATGCTGGACATGACCGGGCTGGAGGAGCTGTGGCTGTGTGAGGGAACGGAGCTGCTCCTGTTCCAGAACAAGGGGCCGGACGCCTGTGCCATCCATGCCCCCGAAGATGGCAGCGGTTTGACCCTCCAATTTATCGGGGAATACCGCCCGCACACGGAACTGCCGAACCTACGGGGGCTGCATGGCATCGAGCTGAAGGACTTTGATTTGACCGGACTGGCTGCTGTTCATCCCCACCTGAAGGAACTGAGGCTCTGGGGTGCGCCGGGAAACCTGGGGAGCTTCTCCGCCGTGGGAGGGTTCCGGGAACTGACGAACCTATCCACCTTCGACCTGTTTGGCTTCGGCGCGGATGACATCCCCACCCCGGAGCAGATGCCGGAGCTTCGCTGGTTCTGGATGACCAGCCTGCCGGAGACGGCGGCAAAAGCGGCAAAGCAGCTCTGGAAAAGCAAGCCGGGAATGGATCTGCGGATCACCAAACCCCGGAAACCGGAGTGGCTGGCGCAAAATCCGGACAATCCCTTCCGGGGCTGGGACGGCGCAGAACATATCCCTGCCGCCGCCGCGAAAAAGGCAGCCAATCAATACCGCAAGACCCGCTCCCTGCTGATGAAGCTGGCCGCCGAACCGGGCGAGGATGCCCAGGCCCAGGCGCTGGACGCGGTGGCCGCCTACACCCAGACCTTCAACAAGATGGGCTTCATCGAAACCGAGAAACGGGATGAAATCTACATGGCCCTGCGGGGTATCCTGGATGCCCTGCCGGATGGCACGCTCCAGAAAGATGCCCTGATGGAGAAGTTTGAGCAGTTGAGGGATTTTTGAAAGGGGTGTCACATTGAGCTACACAAAATTCAGCAAAGAAGTGACCAAGTGGCTGAAAGACAATGGTCTGCCCTGCTATGGGACAGCCAACGATAGCCCCGAAGAAACAAAGGCCCGACTGGACGCATGGATGCACGGGAGCAAAGAGATACTGCGCCAGTGGATCACAGAAAAGCGTTACCGTGAACTAATTTCCTGCGCCCACGGAGGCTGGTATCAGGATGATGTAATTTTTGAGCCCTTGGCTGAACATTTTGTGGCGAACCACCTGTTTGATGAACTGCGGTTTCTCTGCGAACGCGGCATCCGTTTTTCTGCGGAAGATATGCTGGCCACCATTAAATCTGAGAAAGAGGAGCATGGGACGCTTGATATAGAAACAATTCGGTCTATCGATGTTCCAAGCTATGTGTCAGGCCGCAGTTATTCCCATTTGGGGGAAATCGCAAAATACAGGAAACGGGCGCTGGATCAGATTATCCGCTATGCAGGCTATCTGGAGCAGATCCACGCACCTGCGGAGTATTTGGAACAGGTAAATGTCCTGCAAGAGAGCGTTTCGGATCTGACAATCAAAACAAAAGATTTGAAACCGTTCCGGTTTCGGCTGTGAAAGCAATTTCCTGAAAGGAGTGTGGGCGCATGAGCCGAATTGTTGATGAACCCTACTTTACATACAGTGCATACAACGCCCTGACCTCTGGCATTCAGGTGAAATGCCCCAAGTGCCATGGCGCAGGTGTGGTGACAGCGGATGATGACAACGCCTATTTCCGGTGCCTGAGCTGCGGCCACCGGATGACGCAGGATCGGACGATCTACCGTTATGATGTCCATAACCAGTGCAAAAACTGCGGCAGGTACTACCGAGTGGATATTGAAGATACGGCAAAGCAGCATTTTCCCGTCCTCCATGTGACCTGCCCCTATTGCGGAACAACCATGTCGGGAGAAGTTCATAAAACAGCGGAGGCGTTTTCATATATTGGCGAAATCAGAGATGGACGAGAACCTTATTTCGGGTTGGAACTATGGTTTTTGACTTCATTTCAGGGAAAACCTGTATGGGCACTCAACCGAGAACATCTTGCCTATCTGATCGGCTATCTCAGCGCCGGACTGCGGGAAAAGCCGCCGGGAAGAGCGAAAATGACCCAGGCCGACCATCTCCCCACCTTTATGAAAACCGCAAAGAACCGGGAGCGGATCGTGAAGCTGCTGAGGCAAATGCAGGAGAAATGAGGATGGAACAGAAAGTAATTTACAACGGCCAAATTCTTACTCTGACTCGGTTTTGGGCAACAGGAGAACCTTGCCTGTGGATCACCGACCCACAGCAGATCGAGATGCCCAAAATGGAGTTTGTGGGAGGCCACCCGGACGAATACTGCATTTTCCTGAAAAATCTGACGGAAACAGAACTGGCACAGATCACATCTCTGGACGGCGCTCCACTGGATGTGAAAGAAGAACTAAGCGACATCGAATGAGGAGAACACTATGAAAGACCTTTGCCAATACGGAAACCGGCCGGAGGACGAATGGGAAATCTTGCCCTGGATACCTGATCCGCGCCCGCCCTTCAAAATCTGGGTGAAGCCGGAGCAGATCGCGCCATTCTTTCTCATTCCCCACCACCCCTATGCCATCTCCCTTCTGCTGAAGATCAGTGACGGGTTCCGGACAGAAGAATTCTGCCGGCTGGGACTGACCGGCAGCAGCGGAGACTGGGAACGGCTGGTCCGGGGCGTGATCCGGGAGTTTGAGGAAAGCAATAGTGGTGAGGATCTGTTTCACTTTGACTCCGACGAGGATGTGTTCTGCGTCTATTCCCAATACATCGACGACCTGATGATGCTGGCCAAAATGATCCGGGCGGCCTGTGCCGATGAAAAAACGATGCGGATGTATCTGAACATGAGCGAGGCAGCGGAAGCATGAGAGAGTTAACTACTCAAACAGGGATAGTAGTAAAATGCAGTAAAACGGCCATTGAATTTTTCCAAAATGCTCAGTCAGTGGATTTCTTTTCTGTGCTGGAGATCCCAGAGGAATTCCAAGGTATAGCGGTTGAGTTTTATGATTTGATTATGGAAAATGATCATCTTGCGGCCTTGCTGGGCTGTCGCGGCAATTATGATATTGCAATACAGATAGATGAGGTAACCGGCACCATGACGGGGTGGCATTGGTTCAAATGAGGGAAATGGAATGATCGAGTATATCAAGCTCTTTTGGGAGGGCGCACCGGAGGGTGAACCATCGGTCATCCTCTATGAAGTGGATACCGAAAATGAGCGGTTGGCCCTCCGCTCCATTGACATCTTTGCGGATGGCCGCACCCGCAACATCCCTGCCCTTTACGACGGCGCCATCGAGATCACACCAATCCTCACCGTGGAGGAATTGAACGCCCATGTCTGGGGCGAGGAGTTCCACGCCTGCATCATAGAGAAGGCGGAATTTGAGGCCATCTGGGAAACTCACACCTATGATGGAGCGTTAAAGTAGCCAGGAGGAGACACTATGAACAAACCTATAAAAGCCAAAAATCTGCCGTTGTTCTCCATCATTGACCTGGACCAGCTGCGCCGGGAAAAACATCTGGAGGGCACAGAAGTGACAGACTTTTTCACGGCAAGGGATGGAAAAGTCTATCTTCTCATGGAACAGCCGTCCGAAACACAGGGTAAGGACTGGCTCAGCACTCCTTCCACCTATACCGCAGTGGAAATCCAGCTGGATTGGGCGGAACAGCGGGTGCTGGAAACGACGCTGTTTCCTCTTGGCCTCTTGAAGTTCCAGTTTCATTATTTGCGGCCCGCAGGTGATCACTTCCTCCTGCTGGGGGCAAGATGCGCCTATCGGGAAAACGGCCCCGACCAGAACGCCTGGATCGTCAGCCGGGACGGAGCTGTGCTGTCCCGTTTCTGCCTGGGGGATGGCATTCAAGACTGTGTGGTAAAAAAAGATGGCACCATCATTACCAGCTACTTTGACGAAGGTGTATTTGGTAATTACGGTTGGGATGAACCTCTGGGTGCTTGCGGCCTGATTGCATGGACATCGGAGGGAACTCCTCTCTGGAAGAATGAGAACTATTCCATCTATGACTGCTACGCCATCAGCCTGGACGAAGAAGAAAACCTGTGGTTTTATTATTACGATGAATTCCGGCTGGTGCGGACGAACTTCAAAGAGGACTTTGTATTTGAACTGCCAATCGAAGGAAGCGGAGCTTTTTCTGTTGCCCCGTCCGGCAATACCTTCCTGTTTCAAGGCGGATACCAGCAACGGGATAAATTCTACTTCCTTACCGCTCATGGTGATCACCTTGGGAAAAAACAGGAGGCTATTCCCACCTGTGACGGAAACAAGGTCGCTGTGGAGCAGTGCAGCCTGCTTCGCAGCCGGATGTTGTTCCTTGGAAAAGATGGTGTACTCTATGGAGGTATTTGGGGGAGCGATGGCCAATGAAACAGTCTGATATTTATACCGAGGCTCTGACCTGTCTGCGCTCCATCCTTCTGGCAGACCATCCAGAGTTCCAAAACTGGATCGACTGGTTGGAGCGGGACATTCAGGACTGGAACCAGCGGCGGGAGGTTGCCCACCATCTTCGGGCATACGGAGGTATGGGCTCGTTCAACGACCTGCCCAGTATGCGTGGAAATCACGACTATATTTTCGACTTTCTCAAGTCCGTGTGCTATGCCTTCGGCCATCTTTATGGCAAACGGGAAGGCATTTCTCCGGAGGCATTGATGGAGGAGTGCCTCCACGATGTAGAGCAGGCAGCCTATCACCCCCATAAGGCACTGAACCAAGCCATTGCCCAGCACTTGATGCAGGGCGATTTACAGGAAAACCTGGATAGGCTGTAGGAGGACTTGTTATGAACAAAAGACTATTCCGCCCCCAATTTAATCAAATGGAAACCACCGAGAAGCAGGCACTGATGGAAAGCCTGGCTGCTCGTTATAATATGACCTTTCTCGGTCTACATACTTTTGACCGCTGGGGCCAGAGCTGCACCACCGGCATCTTCAAAAAAGATGGTCGGGAGTTCGTCTTTGTCCCCGGCGATACCGTCACCCTGGGCTGGGAGCAGTTTGCCGTGGGACTGAATCAGGAGAGCCGGGAGGAATTGGAGTATCTGTTCCGGGAATGGGAAATGGAGCGGGACCCGGAGGAGCTGATCCAGGAAAACATGGCTCCCGTTCGGCAGGCAGCCATTGGCCCTATGCTGGTGGGCCGGGAGCTGGAGGAAATTAACTGGGAGCCAGTCAAAATGGACGATCCCAGGCTGACTGCCCACCCTGACTGGCTGAAGGAATTCCGTGATTTTGCCTGGAGTGACAGCAGCAGTCTTACCTTGCATCAGTCGGCCCGTATTGAGCGGACGGAAGATGGATTTCAGACCTGGATCTATAACCGCACTGATTACGATGAACTCCTTGCCATGCTGGAAAACAGGGGCTTCTCCCTGCCCACGGCGGACGAGTGGGCCTACCTGTGTGGCGGCGGGTGTCGGACCCTGTTCCCGTGGGGAGATGGGTTAGACTACTCCATGCGTCTGCGCTGGTTTGAGGACATGGATGAGGATGAGAACCGGCCCTATGACATGGAGGAACCCAACTTCTTCGGCCTGTCCATCGCCTACGATCCCTATATGCGGGAAGTGGTGCAGGCTGATAGGCTTACCACCTGCGGCGGCGATGGCGGGTGCAATATCTGCGGTGGGCTGGGCCCATTTCTCGGTTTCCTACCCTGTTCGCCCCACTGTAAGCCAGAAGTGCAGGAGGACAATGAACTAAACGGAGATTATGACTTTTATCGGCCTATCATTCGGTTGGAGAACTATGATTGACAATAGAAGCTTGATACAAAATAAAGAAAGAGAGGTGCCGACATGGGAGCATGGGGCATAAAAGCATTAGAGCGTGACGAAGGGTTGGATGTACTGGACATCCTCAAAAATGAATATGTACCGGAGCATCCGGTAATGGATCTGGGCGAGATGATCGAACTGATGAAAGAGGAAGTCATGCTGGGAGCTGACTTCTCACAAATCGACTTCCTCTTTGACAATACTGCGATGGCTCTGGCGGAGCTGTATTTCCAATGGAAGGATAATGGCAAGCTGGACTACGATCATGAAGAAGCTATATGGGATAAAGTCACCGGTTTCACAGCATCCAAAGAAGCCCTTGCTTTCCTGCTGCGGCAGCTCACCGACATCAAAAACGAGGTGCCGGACGAGGACGGCATCCGTGAGATTGTGGATCTTTGGAAGAACGAGGACAGCGGTGAGATCGCTCCTGCGTGGTTGGAACACTTGAATCAGCTCATTGATCGACTGGATTCAGAACAGGAGGCACGACAAATGTATATCAAAAAATACTGGGGCAACTTTATTGGCGGTTCCGATGACAGTCTGAACCTTGTGGCATTTTTAGAGGATCAGAAAAAGGAGGAGATCCCCCTCAGCGAGATTTTCGCCAAGATCGGGCTGGACAAGCAGAACTGGAACTTCCACCAGACCGTGGAGTATCTGGAGTTTACACACTCCGATGGCGTGGAGATGGACTTCCACTTCGCCATTGATGTGGTCACCGATCTGGCCGCCATCCTGCTGGAGTGCAGCGTCAGCGGCAGTGTGAACCTCCAGGATCTGGATGAGTACAACACCTCCTCCCGCCGCATCCGCATCACCGCCACGCCAGAGGAGCACGACGCCATGGACAAGGCCCTGGCGGACTTTGTCCATGCCCCGCTGGAATACGACATCAGCGAGATGATGGGCGAGGATGAAATCACGGATATGGCTTCTCAGGTGGAGATGCTGCGGAAGGAGCTGTACGAAGCCTCTGGCCGCAACCGGAACTACCATGTAAAGGCGGAAGATGTAAAAGATCTGCTCCCCGACTGGAAGGGTGCCGATGGCTGTATCGCCACCAACCGCATCACAGTGGAGGGCTGCAAGGTGGGCTACTGCTACAGGGAGGAGCCGGACGGCGGCTGGGACAGCGGCTGGCGCTTTACCGCCGGTGATGAGAGCGACGAGTACATGGACGACCCTAACAACGCCGGGATCTACAAGCTGAACACGATCTGCAATGACGATCCCGACATCATTCCTCTGCTGAACACCCCCGCTCCCTGCGCCTTTGAGCGGGATGAAAATGGCGTGTTCCAGCAGATCAAAGACTGGAAACCAGATGAGGACGAGGAGGACCCTGATATGGATATTTTGAAGCAGTGCCAGAAGTGGCATGAGGAGGACAAACACCAGAAAATCGTTGACGCACTGGAGGCAATCTCTGCCGAGGAGCGTACCCCGGAAATGGATATGGAGCTGGCCCGCGCCTACAACAATCTGGCGGACTCCAGCGAGCCGGAGGGAAGGAAGCTGCTTCACCAGGCACTGGAACTGATGCAGTCCCATGAGGAGGAACTGGGAGATACTTATTCCTGGAATTTCCGTATGGGGTATGCCTATTATTATCTGGATCAGGAGGGCCGCGCTCTGCGGCATTTTGAAAAAGCTCTGGAACTGCATCCCGGTGATGATCCTAAGCTCAACACCCGACAGGACATGGAGGAACTAATTGACTCGTGCAAAAAGGGTATTTCTCTGCCGCAGTTCTGGGAGTGCTTCCGGGAGCGGACAGAGAACTGTTGGGAAACCTTTGCCGAGATGGAAGCAGAATTGCGCCAGATGATGGATGAGGACAAAGATCACACCCGCGGCGCAGAACTCGTGGCCCAAATGGAAGGGGCTTTGAACCAGGCGTTTGACGAAATCTCCTTCGAGATGGGCTTCAATGGCGAAAAGCATGAGTTGATCCTCACCCCGGAGGGCGACAAGGTCAAGCTGTTTGAGCTGATTTACTTCCAGAAGCACGCCCCCAAGGAGGTGCTGGAGCACTGGAACATCCTTGTGGGCCGTCAGCCCCTCCAGAACATCGGTCTGCGTACTGAGAATGGCTTGGACATCTCCGGGGATGATGTGCAGATCTGGCTGGAGGAGCAGGGTGAAAACAGCTTCGCCATCTCCGCCTACTGTGAAAAGCTGCTGCCTATGCTCCGGGATGAGGAAGGCCGGGCCTGGTGGATGCTCACCACCTTCACCGACCAAGTGCTGGGCGAGATCCCCCACATGAGATACATAGACAGCTTTGATGTGCTGGAGGAACCCAAGGCAGAGCCGTCCTTCCTCCTGTCCCAGCTGCCCGACAAACTGCGGGAGCAGGGCCTGGAGCTCTCCACCGACCCGGAAGCCTATCTGGAGAGCTACCTTGGTTACAAAATGGAACCCAAACAGGACCCGGACGCCGATTGGCGGCTGGATGTAATGGCCGGTTCCACCTGCTGTGTGCCGCTCATCAACGGCTATCTGAATGCCGACAATGATTTTATGGACGATCTCCATGCCGACGGCGCGGTGGCGGGCTTCTTCTGCTATCCCCTGGATACCCTGCGGGAGGAGGAAGGCAGTCAGAAAATTTTCGACTTCCGGGACAAGCTGGAGGAAGTGCTCACCGGCGGGGATGGTTCGGAAGTGCTCACTCTCACCGGCGGGGCTACCGGCCTCTACTGTGGCTATGTGGACTTCATCGCCTGGGACATCCAAGAGGCGCTGAACATGGCGAAAGAGTTCTTTGAAGGCACGGACATCCCATGGGCCATCTTCCACACCTTCCGCCGTGAAGCCGGTTCTGTACCCCTAAAGCAACAAGATGCTGGGTCAGAAACTGAGAATCAGGATGACGAGTTGGACGAGGCGCTGACGGGCATGGACTATATTCCTTATACCCAACAGAACGCCGAAGCATTCTTCGCTCAGTTGGAGCAGTGGAACGACGAAGACGAGTACACCCGCTGTATCCAGGCACTGAATGCCATCCCGGAGGACTGGAGGAACTATCGCACCGCCTACGCCTTGGCACGGGCGCTGGAAAACTACGCCATTATCGGGGACCATAACGAGGGCACCCCTCGCTATAAGGGAGACAAGGCCCTGTGCCGCGCCATCGAGGTGCTGGAGTCCGTCCGGGAGGAAGGCCAGGACAAGGCGGAGTGGAATATGCGGATGGCCTATGGCTATCAGTATCTCTACGGCCAGGAGGAAAAGGCCATTCCCTACGCCCAGCGTTGGGCAGAACTGGACCCAGAAGACGAAAATGCCCCGTCGGTAATTCGGGAGTGTAAGGCGGAGATTCGGAAACGCCAGCGCAGCCGGAAGAAGAAGGCAAAATTCGTGCCCGGTGATACCCCATTTGAGGGTTTCGACCTCACCAACTTCTGGGATGATAATTGGTATGCACTGAAAGAATATGTCAGTGATCCGCCTTCCGATGAGCTGATCGCCAGCGTGGAGGAGGAACTGGGCTACAAGCTGCCTGCCGCTTACATCTGGCTGATGAAGCAGCACAACGGCGGCATTCCGGTGAACACCTGCTATCCCTGCGATGAGCCTACCTGTTGGTCAGATGATCATGTGGCCATCACCGGCATTTTCGGAATCGGACGGGAAAAGAGCTGCTCCCTCTGTGGAGAGCTGGGCAGTCAGTTTATGATCGATGAGTGGGAGTATCCTGCCATCGGTGTGGCCATCTGCGACTGTCCAAGCGCCGGACACGATATGATTTTCCTGGACTACCGGGCTTGCGGCCCTCAGGGAGAGCCTGCGGTAGTCCATGTGGATCAGGAAAATGACTATAAAATTACCCATCTGGCAGACAGCTTTGAGGAATTTATCCGCGGACTGGAGCATGAATCCCTCTATGATCCGGATGAAGATGCAGAGGGTCTTGAGGATGATGCCGACGAGGAGGAAACCGACCATAAGGGTTCCTTTGCCGGATCTGTGCTCCTCTCCAAAGCAGAGTGGGACAAGGAGCAGTTGATTCGAGATCTGCGGGAAGAATGGGGTATCGTAGATGAGGAGCCGGATGAGGGCGACGAAGATGTTGAGAACAGCGATGACGCTGTGGTAATGCGGGTCGGCAATATGATGCTGATTGTGACACTATTCCACGGTCACATCCCGGACAATGAAGCAGAGATCAACGCCGAAAACAACTATATGTGGCCAGAGGCCGTAGAAGTGGCCAAAGCGCACAAGGCCCATATCATGGTGGCTGTGTTGGGCGAGGAGGAAAAACTGCTGGAACGAGGTAAGCTGTTCACCAAGGCGATGGCAGTGTGCTGCAAGCAGAAATATGCCACCGGTGTCTACACCAGCGGCGTGGTATTTGAGCCTCGTTTCTATGAGGGCCTTGCCGATATGCTCAAAGAGGACGAGCTGCCTATCTTCAACTGGGTCTGGTTCGGCCTGTACCGGAGCGAGGGCGGCTTGAGCGCCTACACCTACGGCATGGATGTGTTCGGCAAGGAGGAGATGGAGGTGCTGAACACCGATGCCGAGCCGGAGGAACTGCGGGACTTTTTGGCAAGTCTTGCCTCCTATGTGCTGGCGTGTGATGTGACGCTGCAAGACGGCGAGACCATCGGCTTTTCTGCGGACGATAAGCACACGATCACCCACAGCCCCGGCGTCAGTCTGCCGGAGGAGCAGATGACCCTGAAGATCGGTTACGAGCCTATAAAGGGAGATCCGGAGGATGACAGCTGCGACCAATCAGACAATGAGGACACGCAGGATGAGGAAGAATTCAGTAATCCCGAGGTCTACACCGAGGAGGAGATGGAGGCCGTCGAGGGCCACATCCAGCAGTATTTCGGGGCGTTTGACAATGTGTTCCATGAGATCGTGTCCCCCGACATCCATGTGGACATCTGCATGGTGCCGCCCGCTGGGGAGCGGGACTACTGCACCCTGGTCACCATGGGCATGGGCGCCCACCGGATGAATGTGCCGGAGGAACTGGCCGAATACAAGCTGGAGCGGGCGGAGCTGGCCATCGCCCTGCCTGCGGACTGGAAGCTGGATCAGGAATCCATGAAGGACGAAAAGTGGTACTGGCCCATCCGTCTGTTGAAATCCCTGGCCCGCCTGCCCATCAACTGTGACAGCTGGCTGGGCCACGGACATACCGTGGAGAACCGTGAACCCTTTGCAGAAAACACCGAACTGTGTACTGCTATCCTGATTGAACCCCAGGATACAGAGAAAGGCAGCGCGGTCTGCACCCTGCCGAGCGGCGAGGAGATTAACTTTTATCAAGTCATTCCTCTTTACGAGGATGAATTGGACTATAAACTGGCGCATGATGAAGACGCTCTGCGGGACAAGATGGCGGGTATCAGTTTTATCGTAAACCCCACCCGCCAGGACGCTATTACCCGAGGAACTCTTTGCAATGTGGAGGATGTGGATGAAAGCATCGGCATGGACGATGCCTCCTATCACCTGGAGAGTATCGAGGAGAAGGAATTGGACATTGACCCCATCAATACCTACAACCACATGGCCATCTACCTGCGCTGGTGCATGGAACATGACCTGATGGGCGAGGACTTCCTTGCGGAGCATGGCGAAGTGGTCAAACAGGTCAAAACCGGCCCCGACAGCACAGACCTGCGGGCATTTATCCGGGCGGAGCTGTTCGGCTGCCTGTACTCCGCTCTGTTCAACCAGCAGGGTCGTGCCTTTGCCCATTACTACTATGGGGAAAATGACGCTCCCTACTATCCCAGCGACATCGACGATTATGCCCTCCAATATTTCGGCCCGGAGCGGTATCACTCCGACGAGTTCCGGCAGGAGGCCTACCTGTTCATCCCCTTTGACGAGGACTACTATCAGGCCATGGCAAAGATCATCGAGGAACGCTTTGTCAACTGGCAGGGTCAGGGCTATGACGAAAACACGCTGGAGCCTTCTAAGGTGGCTTGGGCCATTATGGAGTATCTGGACTGTGAATGTACCTACTTTCCCTCCATGAAGGACGACGACCCCATCATGTCGGCGTACAGCTACGCCCAGCGGCTGGGGGTACGGGAGGGCTTTGTTCCCGTACTTATCCAGGCGGATGATGAAACGCTGTTGGAATGTCTGGTAATGAACGCCGACCCGGAGCATGATGCGGACTGCTATGAATTTGACCTCAAAACGGTAGAGGAGTACCGGAAGAAGATGCTCTCCGCTCCTGTTAAGGACGGAAAGGCGATTTTGGAGGAATTGACCGGCCAGCGCAAGGAAGAAGCCGAGGACGATGATCTGGACTGGGAGGAGGAAGTCCTGGGCGAGATGGAGGGCGGAGAACCCAACGACCGCTTCGCAAACTATTGGAACGATGATACCGGAATGACATATCCGCTCATTCTGGCTAAAATTCCGGTAAAGAACCCCTGGGAGATCTTCGCCTACCTGCCCTTTGGAAATTGGAATGAGTGTCCCGACACACCGGACCTGATGGCAGTGGCGAAATATTGGTTCGAGCAACATGGTGCCATCCCTGCCGCCATGAGCCACGATGAATTGGAGTTTGAACTTCCAACTCCGATCTCCAAGGAAAGAGCTATGGAGGTGGCTGTGGAGCAATATGGTTTCTGCCCAGATCTGGATCAGAATGAGGATGGAAGCATTGGCTCCTTGGCAGATGTCCTGTGGCAGTCCACCGTCTGGTATTTCTGGTGGGATTGATGGGAGATTGTGACCATGAACGAATACCTGAAGCAATATATTGAACTCCAAAAGCAGTTTCGGGAGACAGAAGGAGATCCGGACAGTGTCCGTGCTCTCTATACCTTCAAGGAGAAACTGGAGCTGTCGGAAGACAAGCAGGCCAAGGAAGTGCTGGTGGATGTGTATGATCTGCTGGACTTCAAGAAGGATGCCTACGAACTGCTCTGCCAAATCGGAAATCGTTCCGACAAGAAGACCCTCAAGCGGCTGGGCACGCTGAAGGACTATGCGGAAAACTGGGGCAATCATTATGCCCTCCCCAGGCCCAAAACGCCGGAGGAGAAGCAGAAAGAGAAGGAACGGCAGGCCCAGCTGGGCCTGCCCGCCTTCCGGTATCACCCCAATCCTCTGGAAACTGGGGCTTTTGAGGAATCCGCAGACGGCGTTGTCTGCGACTGCTGTGGCAAGACGACCCATATTTTCTATACAGCCCCCTTTTACGCCGTGGAGGATATTGCATATCTGTGCCCAGAGTGCATCGCCAACGGCGAAGCAGCCCGGAAATATGACGGTAGTTTTCAAGATGATTTCTCTGTGGATGATGGTGTAGACGATCCGGAGAAGCTGGACGAGCCGATCCACCGCACCCCGGGCTACTCCGGCTGGCAGCAGGAATACTGGCGCGCCCACTGCGGCGACTACTGCGCCTACCTGGGCCATGTGGGTGCCAGGGAACTGCGGGCCCTGGGTGTGCTGGAGGAGGTACTGGACGATCCGATGTGGGACGATGAGCAAAAAGAAATGATCCGGGAATCTGTCAATGGCGGGCATCTGCAATGCTATCTGTTCCAGTGCCTCCACTGCGGAAAACACCTGGTCTGGATGGATTTTGATTGAGGTGGCAACATGGAGAAGAAGGATTTTCCCAAGGGAACCAAGCCCCGTGAGATCTTCGTCTATACCTGTGAGCGGATCGCGGAGCCTTTGAACCCGCTGGGCTACAAATACCGCAAGAGCAAAAATGACATCTACAAAAAAGACGGCATCTTTGTGTTCTCCTTTTACTTTTCCCCCTCCATCCGCTTTGGCTCCACCACTTTTACTGCCTTCTTCGATGTGAGTTCCCCGGTGATTGCCCAGTGGCGCAGTGAGCAGGAAGGGACGGAGGAAACCTATGATGGTATCGTGGGTACCTCCATCGCCCGGCTGACCCACCGGTATGATGACTTCCCCCGCTATGAGGTATCTACTCTGCTGGAGCGGGAACGCTCTATCCAGGAAATTTCCGGGCAGATCCAGGACTATGCACTACCATTCTTTGCCCGGTTTTCCAATCTGCCCAAGCTGCTGGACGATGTGGAACAGGAGGGGTTCTTCCCCCATCGGAAGGGGTTCGATGTCCCTAAGCGGAATCGGGAGTTCATCGAATGCTTCCGGGAGTATCTCCAAAAGCAGTAGGAATCAGCAGAAAGGAAACAACACCTATGTCAAACAGTAGAGTATCCACTTGGAGTGGAATCCGGAACAAATTGGAGAATGACTACCTGTGCCCGGCACTCCGGGGCCACATCCAGTATTTTGCCACCAGTTACAGCAAAAGCGCCGACCATGAGGGCCGGGCCGCCATTCGTGTGGACGGCGTGGAAGTGCTGCGGAGCAACTACTACACCTATTTTGAAAATGTGTGGACGAAATTTCATCACTTGCGCTCCACCACGCTGAAAGATCACGACTCCGCAAAAGAGGCCATCAATCAGGCTCATGCCTATGCGCTGGAGCAGGGCACCTTTGACCAAAAGGTGTTCTATGAGGCGTTTGGGATCTTTGACAACCAGAGCATCGAGAAAAGCCTTGTCAGCGAGAATCCCCTTGTCCGTATCTTTGCCCTTCTGGATCGCAGGCTTGGCAAGCGCCGCCTGCTGGCTTTGGAGGACTCCATGGAGCAGGAACTGGACTGGGTGCGGGCTTTCTATGTGATCCGGTTGCAGGCCGAAGGGCTGATGGAAGCGAATAACATTTAGGAGGAACCACCATGTCACAGATCGCGTCCTTTTATCTGATAAAAAATAACCAGCGGCAGGAGTTGTCCGACGGTGACTGCTCCGGCGCGGTCTATATGGCCATCTGGGACTGGTGTGAGAGCGAACTGGATCTGGATGTCCGTTTTCCTGCTCCCCAGACGGAAGACACCCTGGACTGCGCTCTGCTGGAGGGAGAGCTGGCGTCTCAACTGCTGGCAGCTCTGCGGGAGCAGGATCTCTCGGAGCTGGCCGCTGAAATTGCCCCGGACTGGGATCTGCCCACCGAGGCGGTGCAAAGCGGGCTTAATACGCTGCGCTCCCATCTGGAACTGGTGCAGGGCGATGCTGCTCTGCTGTATGAAATGACATGAGAACGGAGGGATACCATGCTGGCAAAGCGGTTTGAACACATTTTACATGATCTGGGCATGGCTGGGCTGGAACACCCTCTGTTCTACCATGCACCGGTGGGCATTCGTTTTAAGATCGGCGGGGAGGAACCAATCTATCTGGATAGGCGTGCGGCGAAGCTGAAAACCAACCCCGCTTATGTTCAGGGGGCGCTGGACCGAGCCGCCGCGATCTATCGGGCACTTCCGGCGGTGCCGGACCTTCTGCGGATCGACGGGTATCCCGATGAAGAACCCGCCGAGTCCCTGCTGACCGTTATCCGGCAGCGAGTGGGCCTCCCAGTTCCCGATGAACAACTTTCGGCCACAGAGCAGGATGAAGATGGGGATACCCATGCACAAGTGCAGTTTTACTGGGATCTCAGCAAGATCAGCTTTCAACCAGAGCTGCTTCTTCGGGAAATCATTCTGGGGGACATCGGCGGCTGGAACGGCTTTGTGTCCAGCGTCTATCTGGCTGGGCCGGGGCCGTTCCTCTACCATTTGTACGATGACCGTGGGCTGGATGTGCTGGGCGGCTCACAGAAGCTGCTATCACGCTTTTCAAAGAACGAGCCGGAGTTGCGCGCAGCGCGCAGATAATCCCGGCAGTTAAACAAAATCTAATCAAGGTTGAGAGCTTTTTCTTCAGCCTTCGTCTTTGCCATGGCGTTTTTCTCCAATCTGAAAATTACAAATTGCGGACAAAAAGGACGCATTGTTGTGGCAAGCAGTGCAAGCTGGTACCAACTTGCAATTTTTGAATCCGATTTCTAAAAATCAAATTCAAAATGCTTGTTGGGCTGTGCCCAAACCCCTTGTGTTCTGCATCCAGTGGATGCAGGCTGCACATTTTTGAAAAATGCTTTTTAATCTGAGTGCCGATGCCTGTGGTATCGGCACTTTTTGCACAGATGGATTCCCGGAAGCAGAAAATAGTGCTATGCAGCACATCCGGGATTGTGCTATACTTGATTTACATAAACTTGTTTGTCCTAAAAAGTTGGAGGTGTTCATGGCAACACGAACCATTTGTTTTCCCATATCCGGCTATCCCTATTGCAGAGAACAGCCGGTGACATTCACATGGATAAAAGGCAGCAAGCGGCAGAATATCCGTGCCGTCCATGATGCCGTCCATACAACAGACCCTGATGTTTCGATTCTGGAAGTCAGCTCTGCATCCGTTCAGCCGGAGGGTGAAGCTGTTTCTTCTCTGCGGCTTTTGCTGCATCTGGATTCTGTTGCGCAGGATGTACCCATCAGCACGGTTTTTGAAGCCACCAAAGTGTTTGAACATGGTGGGCCATTCGCTGACCTTCTGACCTGTGAGCCACCCAAAGTCCATAAGGACACTCGGCTGCGAACCAGTGGAGAGCTGCTACGTTACTCTCTGGAAGGAAACGAGTATCCGACAGAGCCGTACATGGATTCGTTCTTTGAGTGGCTCTACTGCCGTGCGTTGAAGCAGTTCCCGGAAAAGGCGGAGCCGCTGAGCAGATATAATGCTTTTTCTGATATTGCTGCCGCAGCGGATTCTAAAAAGTATTATGGCGATTCCTCGCGGGCGGCTGCGATTTATGTGGGACTTGCAGCGGCAGGAAAACTTTCGTGCATCGATTCCTATGAATTATTTATTGCTGAGGTCTATACGGAGCCGAAACCTTTGCCCAAGTCTGGAAAATCTGAGGCTGCTTCAAAAATGACACCCGAAGTTTCTGCACCAGCAAAGGAGACTCCGGCAGACGAATTGCCGCAGCCCGATAACGCAAATGCGGAAGTGATTCCGGACGCTGCGCAGATGGAGCATATCCTTGAGCTGCCCAAAGCGACCTGTCTGCTTCTCTCTTTGGCAAAAAATGCTGGCCTATCTGCAAATAGTTCCAGTGAGCTGACATATAAGGGAAAGGAATTCCTTCTTGACGCTTATCAGATAGCGCTGAAAAATAAAACGCTCCAAATCAATATCCAAAAGAACAAAATCACATTTCCGATGGAGGAACCGGACAGCGGATTTCATGCAGTTGGTGTGTTGACCCGTTCGCCTGCTTGGGAATACGGATGGAAGTTTAACTATCTGACTGAGAATACATCCGGTGCAGAAAAGTCCGAAGTTAAAGAAAAAATCCCTCCGAAGCCTTTGACCGCATTGGAGCATCTGGAACGCTGTGGGTATAGAATCGTTCAGCAGGTCGTACCGAAAAAACTTCCGCCGATTGCCGTTCAGCGGATGGCATGGAAAACAGGCGAAGCTCTTTGCGACCCGGTAGTGGTGGATTTCTTGCAGTTTATTCGGACACATATGCAGAGTGACGGTTCTTTTTCGTTTCGTATCCCAAAGGGTACTTCCAAGAATTCGTTTGCCACACTTTCGGAAATCGCTCAGACGTGGGATAAAATGGGACTTTTTGCATCCATTGTGATCTATCCGCAGAATATCGTCTATGAGCTTGCGCAAAATGAGACTGTCCGGCATTTCCTGAGCGGGAAGTGGCTGGAACTTTTTGTGGAGCATCAGGTTCAGCAGATTTTGAATCGCTATCAGGAGGAGCAGGGCGCAGAAGTTTCGCTTTGCTCCAATGTGATTCTTTCAGAAGCGGCATCCGCAGGGAGCACGCATGAACTGGATGTTGCGTTTTCCATCAACGGAAAATTCTTCTGGGTGGAAGCCAAATCGTCCAGCCGAAGCATTGATTATGGAAAATATGCTGCTCTGTGCGAAAAGCTGAAAGTAACCTCCGACCGACTGCTTTTGGTCAACAGCGATTTGTCCGTTGAGGAGTGTGAAGGCGTTTCTTACTTCTGGAATTATCGTGTTGCAAATTGTGCAACGATTACGGGGGAATTGGAAAATATGGTTGCCAAACAAATTGAAACTGCCGGAAAAGCCGTTCCAAGTACAGACTGAGCAATAAGCAAAAAAGACCCTGAGAACCCTGCCGGATAAGCGGCAAAGTTCTCAGGGACTGTTTTATCGGATCTGCTCGACTTGCTTGGAGTCCTTTTCCTCCGCAAAGAACAGTTCCACATTCTTCTGTGCTTTTACGATTTCCTGCATCTCATCCCGTGTCTTTCGGTACTCTGGGTAGAGTGCTTTTTTCTTGGTGAGCAAAGCCGAATACTCTGCATTCAGGTCTTTCACTTTGGGCAGCTTTTTCAGGCCGGATTCATTGAAAGCGGCTTTCGCCGTCTTATGCAGCGTGACTTCTTCCCGGTGCGCTTCCAAAAATTTGGAGCTGTACCCGGATTTGCGGTAAGCATCGTATACAGGCCGGGTCTTGGCATAGTTGACGATGTGCGCCCGGAGGACGGCGATTTCTGCCATACGCTTCTCGGCGGCCTTGATGGAATCGCCCAGTTTGTGATAGCGAGAAAGTGCAGCATCAGCACGCTCTTTCAGGTCATCCGCACTGCCGATTTTCTGCTCCTGCAAAAAAATCAGCGTTTTGGACATCTCTTTCAAGTTGTACTTCTTCGCCCAGCGTTCGTAGCCGCCACCTTTGCCCTCGGCAAGTTTTGCTTGAATGTCAACCAGCAACTGGAACGGCTGCTCTTTGGGAGGTTGCTTCTGATGTGGGCGGTGTTCGGCTTTTCCGGCAATGACTGCTTTGATTTCATCCTCGCTGTACCCGGCACCCAGTGTCTTTAACCGGATAAAGCGTTTCTGCCGTGCGCCTTTAACGGAAGTGTATTTGCCGCGTTTGATTTCATAGCCCTGCTGTTCCAGCTTTTGCAGAAAATCTTCGTAGTCGGTGGGCTTCTGCTGCAAAATTTCGTCGATGACACCGCACAGTCGGTCGCGGTTGCTTTCCCTTGGCGGGTAAGTGATACGCTTCTGCCGCTCCCGATAAGGCTTCTTTTCAATTACGGAAAGCTGATGCTCCAGACAAATCAGGTCGCTTAACCGCTGCACTGCCAGCCCGGAAAAGAAAAAATCCCGAAATTTCCGGGTACCATCCAAAGCGGTCGAATTAAAGATAATGTGATTGTGGATATGCTCCCGGTCGGTATGAGTGGCAACGATAAAAGCGTGTTTGCCTTTCAGAAAGCGGGAGGCCAATTCGTAGCCAACTTGATTTGCTTCCTCTGCTGTGATTTCGCCGGGTCGGAAGGATTGCCGTATCTGATAGGCGATGACATTGCTTTTCTGGCTGCGCCCGGTGGCTTGCTCGTATAGCTTTTTTGTGAGCATGAACTCCTCATCCACGGTAAGCGGGCTGCATTGATAGCTGCTGACAAGTTCGCCCCTTTCAGTCTTGTCGGGATTCTGCGCATAATCAGTGCGGTCTTTCAGGCAGGCGGCGATAGATTTTCCTTTGTGCTGATGCAGTGCAATCAGACGAGTAGCAGCCAGAGCAAATCACCCCCTAAATGAAAAAGCCGCCCGAAGGCGGCAAAAGATTCAAAATCAAATCACGTCCCGGAGCCAACCGCTGAATCGTTCAACGCCCGCCACCATCGCAGTTGCGCTGACAAAAAGAACAAAGCAGAGAAATTCAGCAACCAGCAGAATCAAAAACTGATCCCAAGTCTGGCGGTAGACGGTGTAGATGCCGCAGCCAAAGATATACAGCATCAACGGCGCGACAACATAGCTGGACAGAGTGAGCAGCCACTTTGCCATCAGAGCCAGAAAAGCCACAAACAGAGAGACCGGGGCAAGCACCATTTTGAACAGAAACCTCATATCGAACACCATCCTTCCTTTTTCCGCCCCAATTATAAAGGTATCGGCTACTGCCTTGCAAGGATGTCAACCGTTATGTAAGCCCGCAGTCCTCCTGCTGCGGGATTTTTTTAGAGTTCCGAAAGTTTGGCGAGAAGTTGCTTGCCGATAGCTATCAGCTCATCCAACCGACTACGCAAGTCCTCTAAATCGGCGGCATAGAGCTGCCCGCTTTCATTGGCCCGTTTCGCCACCTGATTCAGGTTGTTGCTGCAATTCTGAAGAAGGTACGCCATCCGACGCAGCTGTGGTAAATCAAGATTCAGGCAGTAACCATCCAGAGCCATTTTTCGCAGATAAGAGCCAATGCTCAAAATACCGCAACTTTCCATCTTC
This sequence comes from Faecalibacterium sp. Marseille-Q4137, assembly GCF_017377535.1. Lineage (NCBI taxonomy): Bacteria > Bacillati > Bacillota > Clostridia > Eubacteriales > Oscillospiraceae > Faecalibacterium > Faecalibacterium sp. Marseille-Q4137. Next base: position 9,583 of record NZ_JAFREK010000027.1, on the reverse strand, counting down.
TGACGAATGCGTTCCAGTTCGACTTTGCTGACACGAAAATGGATCTGCTGGTCACGGTGCTCCGTCACCGGGCATCACCATCCTTATCCAAGTAAGATTTGAATGGTCGGACAGGCTCCACTTTATCAGCCTTTTCTTCCAGAGCTGCCAGCACAGAGGGGCGGGCATCCGGCTTTTCTTCCGCTTCGGGTTCTGTCCGGCTGGACTGATGCTCCATGTTCAACAGCGCATCCAATTCTGCAAGGCGGGCAGATTTGGTTTGCAGTTCTTCCTCCTGCGCAAACGGCTTGGCGATTTCAACCTCTGCGGCCTGCTTCTGCTGTTCCAGAGAATCCAGTGCGGCATCAGCATCGGCAATGCGGTCGGCAAAATTGCCGATGGCATTGTCCAGACGGACGATGTTGCCGCGAGGGTCATCGCCCAGCGGTACCGGATAACTCAGCTCGCCGCGGAGAACGATTTGATGCTCATTCTTGAAACTGTCAAAGCGAATGTTCAGCTCAAAGCCGCGATAGGTGCCCAGCAGCATCATATCCGCATTCGGCATCTCCTTGCAGGCGAGCATCAGCCGCTCACCAGCTGCTTTTTTCTCATCGAACACCATGCCCTTGATCGTCATGCCGCAGAAGTTCTCCTTATCCTGCGGGTGTGCGTCTGCGATTTGGGCATCGTTTTTCAGAGCCGCAATACGGTTCTTCGCTTTCTGAATTTCCTCCGGGTAATGCTTGAGCAGCTTATCTTCCAGACGATATTTCTGGTTCTGGTAATCCGAGCGCAGCACCTTGAGCTTTGCTACCTGCACATCCAGATCCATCTTTTCCCGGATGCGCGGGTCGCCTGCGCATAGGGCCTTGACCTCGGCATACGAAAGAGCCTGCTCATCCACATCATCACAGGAGCGCATCGGAGATTTGCTCGTCATGATCTGCGAAATAAACTTCTGCTTGTTTTCCAGCGTTTGCCAGAGGTAGGCATCGAATGTCCCCTCCGTGACGTAATTATAGACGTAAACTTGTTTGTTTTTGTTGCCCTGACGGATGATTCGGCCGTTGCGTTGGGTCATATCGGACGGTCGCCAGCCTACATCCAGATGATGCACGGCCACCAGCAGGGTCTGGACATTGGTGCCTGCGCCCATCTTTGCAGTGCTGCCCAGCAGGACACGCACCTTGCCGCTGCGGACTTTGGAGAACAAATCCGCTTTCTTACCTTCAGTATCAGCGTTGTGGATGAACTCGACCTCCGATTCCGGCACCCCGGCGGCAAGCAGCTTTGTGCGAATATCATCGTAGACATTGAACGAGCCGTCTCCCTTGGGCGTGGACATATCGCAGAAAATCAGCTGCGTCAGATTATCCTCTTTGGTTTCGTTCCAGATACGCAGAACATTGTCGACGCAGGCATTCAGCTTGCTGTCCGGGTCATCCGGGGTGAGCGGATTCATCAGCCGCTGGTCAAGGCCGATTTTACGTCCGTCCGAGGTGATCTTCAGCATATTGTCCACCGAGGGGTCAACCGCACCGCTATGCACCTCAGCAGCACGTTCGCTCAGGGATTTCACCATGTCCTGCTGGATTTCCGAGGGTTTGACCACGACAGTTTCAAACTTGGCTTCCGGAACAGGCAGATGCAACTGGTCGGAAGTCTTGATGTCCGCTGCCTCCTTGAACATATTCATCAGCTCCGGCAGGTTAAAGAACTTGGCAAAACGTGTGCGCGCACGGTAGCCGGTTCCTTCCGGCGCAAGCTCAATGGCCGTGGTGGTCTCGCCAAACGTAGAAGCCCATGCATCAAAGTGGGTCAGTTGTTTCTGCTGGAGAGTGCTGTACTGCAAATAGCGCATCAGGGTGTACATTTCCGTCATGGAGTTGCTGATGGGCGTTCCCGTTGCGAAAATCACGCCGCGCCCGCCAGTCACTTCATCCAGATAACGACACTTGCCGAACATATCGCTGGACTTCTGTGCTTCGGAGGTAGAAAGGCCAGCAACATTGCGCATCTTGGTGTAAAGATATAGGTTCTTGTAGTTCTGGCTCTCGTCCACAAATAACCTATCTACGCCTAATTGTTCAAATGTGACCACATCATCCTTGCGGTCGGTGGACTGTAGCTTTTTCAGTTTCACCTCCAGTGTTTTCCGTGTCTTTTCCATCTGTTTCACGGTAAAATGCTCACCGGACTGTTCTTTGGCCTCTGCAATGGCATTTTCGATTTCCTCGATCTGATCTTCGATGATCCGTGCCTGCCGTTCCGCAGAAAGAGGGATTTTCTCAAACTGCGAGTGGCCGATAATGACGGCATCGTAGTCGCCGGTTGCGATGCGGGCGCAAAAACGCTTTCGATTGGCGGGTTCAAAGTCTTTCTTGCTGGTAACGAGCAGCTTTGCATTGGGGTATAGCCGCAGGAACTCGCTGGCCCACTGCTCGGTCAGATGGTTGGGCACCACGAACAGGCTTTTCTGACACAGGCCCAAACGCTTAGATTCCATTGCCGAAGCTGCCATCTCAAAACTTTTGCCGGCACCCACCTCGTGGGCGAGCAGGGTGTTCCCACCATAAAGCACATGAGCAACTGCATTGCGCTGATGTTCCCGCAGATTGATCTCCGGGTTCATACCGACAAAATGGATATGGCTTCCGTCATACTCGCGGGGCCGGGTACTATTGAACAACTCGTTATACTGCTTCACCAGCAGATTCCGCCGCTGCGGGTCTTGCCAAACCCAGCCTGCAAAGGTATCCTTGATGGCCTGCTGCTTCTGCTGGGCAAGCATCGTCTCCTTCTGGTTCAGGACACGCCGCTCTTTACCATCCTCCTCAATGGTATCATAAATGCGGCAGTCCCGCAAATTCAAGGTGTCCTCCAAAATCTTGTAGGCGTTGGCCCGATGGGTGCCGTAGGTTTCGGTGGACATGATATCATACATTCCGGCGGCAGATTTGTTGCCGATGCGCCATTCGGACGTAAATGGAGAGTAGCGGACTTGGATCAGGTTGTTATAGCGGATGCGGTAGGGCGGCTGAAAAGTCTCCATCATAAACTGCTGCACAATGGCGGGATTCAGCCATGTGGCACCCAGTCGGATGTCGATTTCTGATGCTTCAAGGTCCTTCGGCTGCGCTTTGGTCAAAGCCTCCACATTGATCTTGAACTCCGGGTGGCTTTCAGCGGCAAGCTGAGCCATGCGCAGTTTATTCCGCACATTGCCGGAAAGATACTCGTCCGCAGTCTGCCAGCCTGCTTCCGGATCATCTGCATCCGCAGAAGGGTCTTTGAAAATCACGCCTTGCAGCTCTGTGGTAATACGCTCATAATCGCCGGGAGAGCCGAGAAGTTCCGCCATATAGGGCAGATCAACACGGCCATGTTCTCCAATGGACACTGCCAGTGCTTCGCTGGGGGTGTCCACGCTGGTGACGGTGCGCTCCGGGCGAATCGTTCGCTTGGTGAACATATCCGCCTTGCTTTTGAGCTGTTTATTCTCATCGAGATTTTCCAAAGAGCAGAGCAGATAGTAGGAAGAATCCTGCTCAAACAGCCGCCCGTTTTTACGGTCGTTCAGCAGACCGTACTTGGCAGTAAAGGCATCGTAAGCGGCGTTCAGCTTTGCCTGTGTCGCTTTAATATCCTCGTCCGGATAGTCGTTCAACTGCTGGTCAATCAAGTCGTTGACGATCTGCCGCAGTTCCACCATGCCGGTGACACGGGCTTTGGCATTATCGGACAACTCCACCTGCGTCATAATCGAATTTTCTCGGTAGTACACCTCACCGTCCACCACGGCATAGGAGAAATTCTTTACATCCGGGTCAGCGGGGAGCGTCTTGCGCTCGACTTCTGCATCCGCAACATCTGGTGTTTCCACCTCGACTTCAACATACTGGCCCTCAATATGCTGTACCGCTTCGGCAAGCTGGTCGGCCAGCACTGCGCCCTCAATGGGCACAACGGTCAGTTCCTCCCGTCCGTACTGGGTGCTTTCGGCGGTCAATTCACCCAGCACCATCTCCGGGTGGTCTACGAAATACTGGTTGATGGCAAAGCCGTCCTCGGTCTTGCCAAGCTGCACCCAGTCCGGCTCAATATCCGCAGGACGGTCACGCTTCTGCAAAAAGATAATGTCACTGACAACATCTGTGCCTGCGTTGGCACGGAACGCATTATTTGGCAGACGGATTGCACCCAGCAGATCGGCACGCTCTGCCATGTGCTTGCGGGCGGTGCTGTCCTTGCTGTCCATGGTGTAGCGGCTGGTGACGAACGCCACCACGCCGCCCGGACGCACTTGGTCGATGGCTTTCGCAAAGAAATAATTGTGGATGGAGAATCCCAGCTTGTTGTACGCCTTATCGTTGACCTTATACTGACCGAAAGGCACATTGCCCACCGCCAGATCATAGAAATCACGGCGGTCGGTGGTCTCAAAGCCAGCCACGGTAATGTCAGCCTGCGGATACAGCATCTTGGCAATGCGCCCGGTAATGCTGTCCAGCTCCACGCCGTACAAGCGGCTATCTGCCATGGTGTCCGGCAGCATTCCGAAGAAGTTGCCCACGCCCATGGACGGCTCCAAGATGTTGCCGCTGCGGAAACCCATGCGCTCCACGGCATCGTAGATACCACGGATAACGGTGGGGCTGGTGTAGTGGGCATTCAGCACGGAGCTGCGGGCGGCAGCGTACTCATCCTCGGAGAGCAACCCTTTCAACTCCGCATACTCTTTCGCCCAACTATCTTTGCCGGGGTCAAAGGCATCTGACAGACCGCCCCAGCCCACATACTGGGAAAGCACCTGCTGCTCCTCGGCGGTGGCACCACGGTGCTCCTGTTCCAGCTTGAACAGGGTGCAGATGGCTTCAATGTTCCGGGCATATTTCTGTTTTGCGCCGCCCTCGCCCAGATGTTCATCTGTGATGTGGAAATTCCCGACAGGTTCAGACTCAGGTTCTGCGTTGACGGCTTTATCCAAAGCTGCGGCATCCGGGAAAGTCTGCACTTCGCCGTCAATGACCGTTGAGATCGGCAGTTCATCCAGTTCTTCGTCAGACGGCTCCGGCTCGTCCTTGTCTGCTAAAAATTTTGCGTGTTCGACTTTGAGCCACTCGGCGGCTTCTCTGTCTGCAACTTCTTTTTTCAGATTTTCCAGATAAGATTCTGCCTGCTTCTCGTCAGAAAACTGTGGAACGGCGTGATTGGTTTCATAGTAGTCATCATAAAGATCATCCCAGATAGCAAAAAGCGGCATTTTACCGTCAACGACTTTTCGGACAGAGAAACGTTCGTATTCAGGCACTTCGGATTCCTTGGCGATGGCTTCTGCCTGCGCCAGCATTTTATCCACACGCTGAGCAGTCGCACTCTGTCGCAGCCCCTGCTCAAACTGCTGCTTGTTAATAACCTCATTGTCCCAAGACTGCCCGTGCGCACTGGTGTCGATGCGCACATCGGTTTCGCCAACATAGCCGATGGTACCTTCAATCGTTCTGGTGGGCAGGTCTACCACAACTTCATCCCCGACATTGTAGTTGGATGCTTCCTGTCTGGTAGCACGCTGTTCCTTTTCCTCATCTGTCAGATAGCGGTCGGACTGAATCATAAGGTCGATATACTTTTCCACCTGCGCCCATTTCAGGGTGATTTTCTGGTGGTCGGGGTAATGGTCAAATTCCAGTCCCTTCCAGTCGTGATTCACAAAACCCCGGCTTCCGTCCAGAAAATCGTGGGAGTGCCCACCGATGCCGTACTCCTTTGCCAACGCCTTGGCACGGAGTTTTCGGTCAGGCTGGGTCTGGTACAGTGCCATAATGCGTTGCTTGCCGCCTGCAAACCCTGAACCATGCCGCCGCAGCTCGTTCTCAATTTCAGCCTGCGACAAAACAAAAGCGGAGGGCGTTTTTTCGCTCTCCGCTTGGTCGATCTTCTCGATTTGCTGGGCTTCCGTAGGGATGTTCGCATCCAGAAAACTTAGCTGTAGATCAGCTCCGTCAGCACCAGTTCCTCGGCCTGCGCTTTCAGGCTGTTCATGTGCTGCACCCATTCCATTTGCCGGTTCTCCTTGTCCGGGGCCGAGGTCTGTTTCAGAAGCTGCTCCATGGTCTGCTGCATCTGGCTCTCTGCCGTCTGTTCCACCTCCATCAGGTGCGGGTACAGGCTCCCGTTCAGGAGCATCGTGTTGTACAGCACTGGGCGATGGTCTTTCAGGTACGTCCGGCGCAGCCTGCCGTATTTGCCCAGTGGCTTCCGGGGCTGGTTCAGGGTCAGGTTCGGGAGCTGGTAGTCCCCGACGGTCGAGTAGGTCACGTTCCTGCTGCTCAAATTCATATTGGCTCCTTTCTGCATTGCGGCGGCGAATGGTGGTTTTTACGGTGCGCTCAATTTGGCGTAAGACCTCCCGGCTCATGTCGCTGACGGCTGCGCCGAGGGCGTAGACACTATCCGGGGTGGAAAAATTGTAGACTGCCTGAAAATCGTCCTTGTCGAACCACCCGGCAGGCTCAATGCCGCAGCGTTCCAGCAGCGTGTAGGTGACGCTGATGGCGGCGGCAGACTTGAACTGCATCTCCACCCCGGCTTCATCATAATCCATCAAGAGCGAACCGTCAACGATGGCACGAATGTCCCCGCCGTTGTTGTCCCAGTAATCCGCCACCAGTTTCCCCGCAACATCCGCAAGCTGCTGGCTGACACGCTCTCCGCTGATGCCGTAGGTCTTGCTCAACATTTCCGAAACCGGCTGCACCAAATCGGGACCGAGCTGCCACACCTCCGGGTCACGGGAATTGCGGCGCACCCCGGTGTCGCTTACGTCAAAGACGTAGTGCAGCCGGGGGAATCCGCTGGATTCGTCCAGCAGGGCGATACCCTTGGCACCCCGGCGCACATAACGGTTCATCCGGTTGTTCCAGATGTCAAAGTCGGCGCAGGCGGTGGCATCCGGGCGCTGGGCGTAGATCATCAATTGGTCCGCAAAACTGTACTTGTACAGCCGGGAAGCGGTGGTCAGATAGTCCGTCCAGCTTTCCCAGTACCGGGTCAGACCATTCGCCGTGCGCTGGGCAAGGGCGAGATATTCTTCGGTTTTGCGTGGCATAGTGTTCCTCCCTTCGTTTTTTGAGCATAAAAAGAGCGGGCAACCGTTTTGTGGCCGCCCGCTGGAAAGTGTATCGAGATAAGATTATTTGCTATTGCCCTTTATGTACTTCATAACGCAGCACCCCATCACGATGACGGGAAGCACGGTTCGTAAACCGAGGTCGCCGACCCGCACATTTACATCAATCACAAGCCCTGCAAACCATGCCGCTAAAGTGAAAACAGTTGCCCATCCGTAATTCATAGAACTGTACTCCTTCCTATGTGAATATTCAAAACTCTCTTCTCAGCTTCAGCTTTCATAGCTGCCCGCAAGGAACTTACATTTATTCGACTCGAATGTTTACCGGATTCAGTGTAAGGTTGCCTCTGCCTACCACCTTATACCATTTGCCTCGTTCAAGTTTGATTCTTTCTGTTACACCCTGTGTAATATATCCGATTTTGTATTTTTCTCCAGTCTCAACATCGGTAAAGACCACATCAGTATCACAATCGCCGCTTACTTTTACAGTTCCCCAAAGTGGCTGTATTTGTTCTGTCTTTATAGTGCCTTCATCATCTGAAAGGGTGAAAGTATGGTTTCTTTGAATATTGATATAAATCATTACCAGAAAAACCGCTGCCAGACATAAGGCAAACTTTCTTGTTTTCATCGAAACACCTCCTGTAAATTCGGTTTTATCGAATCATATCACATAAGCGGACTCTTCAAACTTACAGCTCAGTTTCCACCGCAAGCTGCTCCTGCTTCTCTTTTTCGTCAGCGATTTGGACATCAACATCTTCGCGCATCTTTTTCAGAAGTGCAAGGACTCGCTTGATTTGACCTTTGGTATTCTCTACTCTGCTCTGTGCCTGATTGATGTGATCCAGAACTGCCCAGTCTGCAAAGAGCCCGTCAAAGAAGAAATCCGCAAATTTTAGAAAGCTGTCCACCGTAACCTGAAGGTCGGCGGCGATCTCAACATCGGCAAGTTCAGTTTTGAACCGCCGCAGTTCCACTTGAAGCTGTTCGATTTGTTCCTGCGCATCGTCCAGTTCCGCATACTTGGCGAGATCCACCCCCAGACCACCACCCATCACGTCCCATGTGCTCCAGCCCTCGGCATTATCCAGCGTTTCCAGAACTTCATTGACCGTGTGCAGGGCGGTCTTTCCTGCGTTGATGGCCTCCAGCAGTTCCCGTTTTTGGACTTTCAGCGCGGCAATGCGGCTTTCGCTTTCTGCAACCTGCTGTGCGACAGGGTGGGCAGATGCTTTGAGGCTTTTGATTTTTTCGGAAAGAGCAGCTTGATACTGCCTTTCGCAATCGGACAGCCGTGCCAGCCTATTTTGAATTTGTGCTAAATCAGCATCAACGGAAGAAAGGTCATGGAGAGCCGCATCGTACTTGACACGGGCTGCATAGGCTTCCTGCCGTTCCTTGTCCAGCTTTTCATCCATTTTTCCGATCACCTGATAGAAAAATGCGGCAAGGCTGTGTCCCTCCAGACGGTCCACATCAGCCTGCTCTGCCAGCTTGGATTTTTCCAGCTTTTTCAGGCGATCAGCAAGCGTATCTCTCTGGGCGGTCAGTTCTTTCTGTTTTGCTTCGCAGCTTTTCTTTTCAGCGACCTGCTGCCAAAGCTCTTTCAACGTAGAATCACTCATATGGAATGTCCTTTCCCGGCATTACGTTTCTTCGTTCAGAAGCTGGTTCAAAAAATGCTGCCGATTATTTACAAATGTTTTGGTGATAACGTAGCTGTCCGTATCTTCATACTGACAAGGATGAATCGTGCCATTGTCGAAGCTAAAAATTTCAGCATCAGGCATTCCGAGGAGAATGGGTGAATGTGATACGATAATGAATTGCGCCCCTTCTTGGGCACACCGATAAATGTTGATCAGTAACGTGAGCTGCCGCTGCGGGGATAAAGCGGCTTCCGGCTCGTCAAAAATATAGACTCCATCTGCACCCATGTAGTCCTGCGCAATGGCGAGGAAACTTTCACCGTGTGATTTTTGGTGATAGCCTTTGGAGGGATGATCGTCATCGGAATAGTCGATTTCCTTGGTGGCTACATTATAGAAACTCTCTGCTCGGAGAAAATACCCGAACTTTGGTCTGCGATATCCCTTGGAAATCGTCATAGCCTCACATAGTTCCGAATGGGAGTTGTATGTGGAAAATGAATAGTTCTTCGTTCCACCCTCTGCGTTGAAGCCGTAAGCAACAGCGATTGCTTCCAGAAGCGTAGATTTTCCACTTCCATTTTCGCCAACAAAGAACGTAATGGGCTTATGGAATGTAAAAGTGTCGATTCCACTGATGGCAGGAATCTGACGAACATAATTGTATGGGCGAACTCTGTTCCAGTCGATGGTCAGCCCTTGGATAAATAGATCGTTCATACAGCACTCCTTATTATATAATGTAGGAGAACGCTTAGTTCCGCTCAAACCCAAGATAGCGGGTGCCCTGAAAACTCAGCTTTCCGATGTCGCC